>CAJXLI010000006.1 GCA_913055575.1 uncultured Ectothiorhodospiraceae bacterium | reverse complement strand
ATGAAGGCCATGAAGGACGAGGCCATCGTGTGCAACATCGGCCACTTCGACAACGAGATCGACGTGGACAGCCTGCGCCAGTACAAGTGGGAGCAGATCAAGCCGCAGGTCGATCACGTGGAGTTCCCCGACGGCAAGAAGATCACCCTCCTCGCCGAGGGCCGCCTGGTGAACCTGGGCTGCGGCACGGGCCACCCGTCCTACGTGATGTCCAACTCGTTCACCAACCAGGTGATGGCCCAGATGGAGATGCTCAACAACTGGGGCAAGTACGAGCGGGACGTCTACATCCTGCCCAAGCACCTGGACGAGAAGGTGGCCTCCCTGCACCTGGGCCGTGTCGGCGCCAAGCTGACGCGCATGGACCAGGAGCAGGCCGACTACCTCGGTGTCCCCATCGAGGGGCCGTACAAGTCGGCGTGGTATCGCTACTAAGGCGATACGACACGGCTCGGCCGAGAACGCACCCGGGGCTGCCCCGCGCAGCCCGCGGGGTGCAGGTTGAGCGCTTTGAGCGCTCAGCGTTCAGCGGTCAGGGCAGCCCCCTGAACGTTGAACGCTGAGCACTGAACGCTTCGAGCAGATCGGAGGGGTTCAATGGAGATCCAGAAGAGACACCCCCGCGTATTCAGCTTCGAGTTCTTCCCGCCGAAGACCGACGAGGGGGCCGAGAGCCTGAAAGCCACCCGGGAGCGCCTGGAGCGGCTGAACCCGGCGTACTTCTCGGTGACCTTCGGCGCCGGCGGCTCGACGCAGTCGCGGACCTACGAGACGGTGGTCGATATCCAGCGCAATAGCAGCGCGGAGGCCGCCCCCCACCTCTCCTGCGTTGATGCGAGCCGGGAGCAGCTCAAGGAGATGATCCTCAACTACCGGGAGGAGGGCGTGAAGTACATCGTCGCGTTGCGCGGCGACCTCCCTTCCGGGTCCGGCTCCGCGGGGCAGGGGGAGCTGAGCTACGCCAATGAGCTCGTCGAGCTCATCCGCGAGGTTACCGGCGACCACTTCTACATCGAGGTGGGCGCCTATCCGGAATTCCATCCGGAGGCCCCGGACGCCATCACGGACATCGAGAACTTCGTGCGCAAGGCCAAGTCTGGCGCCGACTCGGCGATCACGCAGTTCTTCTATAACGAGGAGTGCTACTACCGCTTCGTCGAGGACTGTGAGAAGCGCGGCGTAGATATCCCCATCGTCCCGGGGATCATGCCGCTGATGAACTACGAGCAGCAGGCCCGCTTCGCGGAGGGCTGCAAGGCGGACATCCCGCGCTGGCTGGCCAAGCGCATGGAGGCCTGGGAGCACGATCCGCGCTCGCGCATGGAGTACGGCATCGATGTGATCACGCAGCTATGCCAGAACCTGCTCGATAACGGGGCGCCGGGCATCCACTTCTACGCCCTGAACAAGGCACCGGTGGTCGAGCGCATCTGGCACAACCTCGGCCTGTCCAAGGAGACCGGCGGGGAGGAGCGCAAGCCGGAGGAGATTGAGATCCCGATCTATTGACGGCGTCGGGAGGCTCGACAACGACAAAAATAGCCCCGGGGCCCGCCCTCCGGGGCATTCTTGTGTGGGCGCCCCCGACAGGCCGAGCGTAACGTCCCTCGGGAGCGAGCGTTGGCGCCTACACGGAGCTGCGTTATGCTCACTGCCATGAGCAAGCGGCGTCGGACATCGGCCGGTACCCCGATCCATCCAGGCGAGGTCCTGCTCGAGCAGTTCCTGGAGCCGATGGGGCTCACCCAGCACGGGCTGGCGAGGTCGATCGGGGTGCCGCCGCGGCGGATCCACGAGCTTGTGCTCGGTAAGCGCGAGATCTCGGCGGATACGGCCCTGCGCCTGGGACGGTACCTCGGCACGACGCCGGAGCTGTGGCTCCACCTGCAGAACCAGTACGAGCTGGACCGGGCCAGCCTCGCCCTCCAGGGCAGGCTGGAGGCCATCGAGCCGCTCGGCTCCTGAGCCCGGCGGATATCCCACCCGGTATGCGCCCTGCCGTGTGCCGGCCCGCCCCCGCGGCGCTCACCAGGGCAGGATCTCGCGGTTCGGCGCGTGCCAGAAGCGGCCGGAGTCCGCCAGGCCCACATTGTCCATGCGCGCGATCAGGCCGGCAGCAGCATCCGGCGGGTCGATGAGCCCGTTCTGGCTCGTCATGTCGGTACGTACCCAGCCCGGGTGCAGCAGGGCCACGGCGACCCCCCGCGGCTGGAGGTCGTGAGCCAGGGAGGCCGCAGCCATATTCACGGCGGCTTTCGACATGCGGTAGCCGTAGCTGTCGCCCGAGGTGTTGTCGGCGATGGAGCCCATGCGGCTGGTCACGATCCCGAGCTTGCCGCCCTCGGTGATCAGCGGGCTCAGGGCCTCGGCGGCCACGAGCGGCCCGAGCGCGTTGGTCTCGAACTGGGCCCGGATCTCCTCCACCGCGCGGTCGTCCAGGGCGCCGAGGTGCTGGATGCGCATCAGCCCCGAGACCACCAGGACCCACTCTAGCGGCTGTGCGGCGAGGGCATCGGCGAGGCGGTGGAGGGTGTCGTGGCGGGTAATGTCCACGCCCTCGTGGACGCTCGCCCCCGTGGCCCGCAGCGCCTCGGAGGCGCTACGGGCGGTGGCGATCACCTCGTCGCCGCGCTCGCGCAACTGCCGCACGGTCTCCAGGCCGATGCCACGGTTGGCGCCGATGATCAGCTTGGCCATTGCGCTCCCTCCTGTTGAGCCTCTGTAGCCGCGGTCGCGCAGGTAGCCGCCGGGTGGCGCAGCGTGTGGAGGACGGGGCCACGCTCGCTGGCCGCCACCCGCTCTTGCCACTCGGCGCCTCCCTGCGCGGCGCGAGCCATCCAGGCGGCGACGGCCTGGGCCTCTTCCTCGCCGCCCGGGTGGCCGCGGTAGACGAGCACGCTGAGCATCCCGCCGGGGCGGAGCAGCTCGCGGGCAGCGTCCAGCGCCGGCCGGGTCCGCTCGGGCGTCGTGATCACGGAGCGGTCGCTGCCGGGGAGATAGCCGAGGTTGAACATGACGGCATCGACGCTGCCGCGCCAGGCTGGCGGCGTCAAGCGCCCCAGCCGGCGGTGGTCGGCCTGCACCAGTGCCGCTCGCGCCTCGAGCCCTGCCCCGCGAAGCCGCTGCCGCGTGCTCGTCAGCGCGGCCTGCTGGATGTCCATGGCGAGCACGGTGCCCGCAGTGCCCGACTCCTCGGCTAGGAAGACGGTGTCGTGGCCGTTACCGGCGGTGGCGTCCAAGGCCCGTCCCCGGGCGCCCAGGGCGGGCCGGACGAGGCGGTGGGCGAGGCGGGTCAGCGGCTCTGTCATGCCGGCTCGGCCGGTGCCAGGACGCCGTCGGGCAGGGGGGCGTCCTCGACGAGGTGAGCGGCAAGGCATTCCGCCAGGTAGGGGGCCTGGAGCATGGCGCGGGCGCCCATGCCGTTGAGCACTGCGGCCGGCCTGCCGGGGATGCGGCCGAGGACCGGGCAGCGCTGCGGGGTGGCGGGACGGGTGCCGGCGAGGTGGTCCACCACCGCCATCCGTGGAGGGCGGGAGAGCAGCCTCGGCAGCTGGCTGAGTAGCCCCTCGCGGCCGGCTTCCGTTGCCTGGGCCGCGGTGTTCGGCGTGCCGTAGGTAGCGCCGAGGCGGAAGAGCCCGTGCTGGCCGGGCTGGGGTGCCAGGTAGCCGGCGCGGCCGTGGTAGATGTGCCGCGGCACGGGGACTGCCGGCCGCACTGTGAGCACCTCGCCGGGCACGCACTGCAGCCCCACGCCGGTGAGCCACGGGTTAGCGGCACCGGCAGGGCCGTCGCAGAAGACGACCTCCCGGTAGCGCTCGCCCTGCCAGGTGACGCGCCCATCCTCGATCGCCAGCCCCGTCGGCTCTACACGTCCCTGCCGTAGCGCCCCGCGCTCGCGCAGCATGTCGGCAGCCGTCTCCAGCAGCGCTGGCACGTTGACCTGGCCGCCCTGGATCTCGAACCCACCCCACGGGTCGGCGAGGAGGCCGTCGTGGGCACCGGCGGAGAATTGGTCCCCGAGCCAGCGGGCGAAGATCGGGTCGCGCTTGCGCTTCTGGAATTGGGCCAGCTCCTCGCGGCTGCCGGCTGCGTGCAGGATCTGGTGGGCGGTCAGCAGCGGACGGCCGAGCTGGTGCTCCAGCTCGCGGTAGCGGCGCCAGGAGCCGTTGGTGCTGTCGGCCCCGCTGGGCGGGAAGGTCAGGCGCGGCCCGGCAATGGGGGTCGCCAGGCCGGGGGTGACCCGCGAGGGCGCGTCGGCGGCGCCGTCATCGACGACGGTCACGGCCGCGCCGCGCTGGAGCAGGCTCAGGGCGACCAGGCTGCCCGCCAGGCCCTGGCCGACGATCAGGAAGGGGAGTTGGGGCATGGGAGGTCCCTCGAGTCGGTTAGCTTTGAGCGCCGCTGTCCTCGATCTCCGGCAGGGGTGGAGGTGCCGTTCCCTGCGTGCAGGCGCGCAGCCAGCGGATCTCCTCGGCCCAGCCGGCCGGGCCTGCCGGGGTCTCGAGGAACTGCGGCACTGCCCGCGTCCGGGGGTCGGTCACCGCACGCTGGAAGGCGTCGGGGCCGATGGCGCCGCGCCCGAGTAGCGCGTGGCGGTCCTTGCGGCTGCCGCACCCCGGCCGGGAGTCGTTCAGGTGCAGGCCCACGAGCTGCTCCAGGCCGAGGGCCTCGTCGAAGGCCTGCCACATGGCGTCCCACCCCTCGGCGGTGTGCAGCGCGTAGCCGGCGGCGAAGGCGTGGGCGGTGTCGACGCAGACGCCGAAGCGCTCCGGCGCCTCCAGGCGCTCGAGGATGGCGGCCAGGTCGCGGAAGTCGGCGCCGACGCTGGTCCCCTGCCCGGCGACGTTCTCCAGGACCAGGGTGACGTCGTCTTTCTCCGGGTGGTTGCGGCAGATGGCGTTGAGGGTCTCGGCGATGGTGGCGATCCCCTTGGCCATGCCGGCGCCGGTGTGGGATCCAGGGTGGAAGTTGAGCAGCTCGATACCGAGCTTGTGGCAGCGCTCGAGCTCCGCCTCCAGCCCCGCCTGGGCCTTGGCGTGCTTGTCCGCATCGGTGGCGGCTAGGTTGATGAGGTACGAGGCGTGGCTCATCACCGAGCCGATACCTTGGGCCGGCCGGGCCTGGCGGAAGGCGGTGGCCTCCTCGTCGGAGATCGGCTTGACCTGCCAGCTGCGCTGGTTGCGCGTAAAGAGCTGGATGCAGTCGCAGCCGATCTCGCGTCCGCGCTCGGGGGCGTTCTGCGGGCCACCGGCTGCCGAGACGTGGGCGCCGAGCTCAGGCATGGTGGATCTCCTTGGCGGAACAGGGACGTGTGCAGTCTACTAACCTCATCGGGAGGATGCACCGGGAGCGCGTAGGGCCTTGGCAATGTAGGTGGCTGCCCTTATGTCCCATCCCGGGGGCGCGGCCCGATCCGGCCTCCGGATGAAGGGTTGCAGAGCAAAGGAGGTGGCGACATGGCGACGACTTGGGTCGTAGCAGCCGACGCGGCACGTGCGCGGATCTTTGAGAGCGAGAGGCGCTCGGGCGAGCCTATGCAGGAGCGCGAGACCTGGGTCAACCCGGAGCTGCGCCTGCCGGCCCACGAGCTCGTTACCGACGAGCCGGGACGGGGAGGCGGCGCCGGGGATGAGCGCCACGCCATGGATCCCTCGACGGATCACAAGGAGGTCGAGGCGGAGCGTTTCGCCCGGGAGCTGGCGCAGTGGCTGGAGCAGGCCCGGCAGCAGGGGCGCTTCGACCATCTGGTCGTCGCTGCCGCGCCGCATTTCCTGGGGCAGCTCCGCCACCGCATGGGTAGTGGTCTCAAGGCCGCGATCACCCACGAGGTCGACAAGGACCTCTGCCGCCTGGAGCGGCCGGATCAGGTCCGCAAGCACCTCCCCGACTTCCTGTACTGAGCCGCTGCCTCCGCTCGGCCCTCGGAGCGGCCGCCCTGCGGGGCGGCCGCCCACAACGTGGCGAGCGCGGGGCTACCGCTCAGGCCCGGCGGTACTGCTCGTCACGGCCCCGTTGCCCGCCGGTATTCATGCCGAGCAGGAACTGCAGGGGCGGGAAGACGGCGGCAGCCGCGCCGGCGCCCAGGCCCAGGGCGCCGCCGGTGACGGCGAAGAGGTCGACGGTCCCCCCGATGGAGCCCCAGGAGCCCCCCGAGGCAGCGGGCAGCAGGGCGAGCGCGACGGCGAAGACGACCGCCCCGACGCCGAGGGCGCTGCCGAGGGCGCGGCCGAGGCCGCGGAAGCTGCTGCCGATCTTGGCGGCGCTCAGGCCGAGGAGCACCCCATCGATCACGGCGACCGCGGCGATAGCGCCGAGTACGGGGCGGAGGAACTCGATGATGACGACGAGGACCTCGAGCGGGGTGTACGGGATAATACCCAGCATGACTAGCCTCCCTCAGGCGGCGTGGATTCAGGAGATACGGCCGCGCAGCATGGCGTTGTAGGTCGGGTGCAGGAGCCACCTCTCCATCACCCAGGCCGCCCACTGCGGCTTCAGCGGGTCGATGAAGGGGAAGGAGGGCACCATCTCGAGCTCGTAGTTGAACTCGACGAGCATCGCCTCGCCGACCTCGGTGATCAGCGGGCAGGAGGTGTAGCCGCTGTACGCCGCACTCGGCTCCCGCTCGGCGATGGCGTCGACGAGGTTGTCGACGACCACGGGGATCATGGACTTGGCGCTCGCCGAGGTCTTGCTGATGGGCACGCCGCAGACGTCGCCGGCACCGAAGACGTTCGGGTAGCGCCGGTGGCGCAGGCTGTACGGGTCCACCTCGAGCCATCCCGCATCGGTCTCGCCCTCCGCCCAGGCCAGGGCGCTCTCGCGCACCGGCTGCGGGGCGCTCATCGGCGGCGGGATGTGGAGCAGGTCGTAGGACTCGGTGTACTCGCCGTGCTCGTCCGACTCGAAGGTCACCCGCTGCGCCTCGGCATCGACGCCCTTGACGCGGTGGTGGTAGTGGATGTCGATGCCCCGCTGCTCGGGGAAGTACGCCTTGAGGAAGGTGTCGAGGTCGGGCTGGGTGAACATGCTGCTGTCCGGCGGGTAGTAGTGGAGCTCGCTCTGCTCGCGGGTCCCGTTCTGGCGCAGCAGGTACTCGGTGATCATGGCGACTTTCAGCGGCGCGCCGGCGCACTTGATATCCCCCGGCGGCCGGATGAACAGCCCCTTGCCCCCCTCCCGGGTGAAGGCCTGCACCGCGCGCGCCGAGCGCTCGCCGTGCTCGGGGGTGTCGTAGACGCAGGCGATGCCGTGGGAGCCGATGAGCTCGGGGCTCATCCCCTCGATCTGGTCGAAGCGCAGCTCCAGGCCCGTCGCCACGATCAGGTAGTCGTAGTCGAGGGTCTCGCCCTCGTCGGTGACGACCCGGTTGTTGTCGGGGTCGTACTCCGCAACCATCGACTTGACCCAGCGCACGTCCGAGGGCATGTAGCGCGCGTTGCGATCCTTCGCCTTGGAGGGCGACCACACGCCGGTGCCGACTAGCGGCAGCGCGGGCTGGTAGTAGTGGGGCTCGCGGCGGTCGACGACGGTGATCTCGGCGCCCTCGAGGCGATCGCTGAGGCGGTTGGCGCAGCCGAGCCCGGCGGCGCCGGCGCCGACGATGACGATGCGCGCGTTGGTGGCTATCGCCCGGGCGGGCTCGCTGTGGAGCAGGGCCCCGGTCCCTGCGCCGCCTGCGGCGAGGGCGCCGGAGCCGAGGCCGGCGAGCTTGAGGAACTCCCGCCGAGAGCAGTGCTCAATGCCCTGTCCGAGATCGGGCTCTCGGGGGGACGGGGTGTTGCGCTGGGTCATGACGATCTCCTCCTGCTAGATCTCGCTGCCGCTATCTATGCTTAGGTGTTGATATTTTAAGGGCCGCTCAATGTACCCCAATTACCGTCGTATTCAAAGGTGAGTCGTAGATGCATCATGATGCTGGAACGATCAGCAGCGCTGATCGGGTCAGTGGCGATCGGGGCAGACGCGGTGGATCGCCTCGCTACGGCCCACTTCCATGCCGGAGGGTAGAGCGCTCCCGGTATCGAGGAGCCAGGCAGCCAGGTCCGCGTGCACCCGCTCGCGCTGCAGGTCGCGGGTGAGCATGTGGTACCCCTCGGGGTAGAGGGCAAAGCGTTGCTGCCTCGGCGGGCGCTCGGGCAGGCGGCGTAGCATGAGGCAGGTCGGCCCGGGGGGGATGACCTCGTCCTGCTCACCGTAGAGGATCAGGGCGCGCTCGGTGAGCTCGGGACTGGCCGCCAGGGCGCGGTCCATCAGGTCGGTGACGCCGGCCAGGGTATCGGCGCGGACCTTGCGCCGGATGAGCGGGTCCTCGCGCATCATCGCCCGGATGTCGGGATCGTCGGTGGGCTGCACGCCCGTCACCTCACTGCTCAGCTCCAGGCCGGGCAGCAGGCGCGGGGCGAGCCACAGGAGGCCGCGCTGGTACCAGGGCATGGCCTCGCGCCCCCATACGGCGGGAGCTACGAGGACCACGCCGGAGACGGGGACCGGATCCCGCTCCGTCAGCAGCACCATGGACACGGCCCCGCCCATGCTGTGCCCCATCAGGTAGAGGGGCGTTCTGGGGTAGCGCTCGGCGAGCAGGTTGAGCACCGCGGCGGCGTCGTCGAGGAGGGGCTCTACCCCCGGCCAGAGGCCTGCGTCCTCGTTGGCGCCCCAGCCGCGCTGGTCGTAGGCGTAAGTGGCGATCTCGTGCTCGGCCAGGTAGCGGGCCGCGTAGGCCATGCCCTCGCTGTAGTCATTGAGCCCGTGCAGGGCGAGCACCACGGCCTCGGGGCCGTCCGCATCGCCCGCCTCGGGCCCCCAGCGCCGGTAGGGCAGGCGGTAGCCGTCGGCGGTCCGGATGTGCCCCGCCTCCCAGCTCGGCGCCTGCCCCGCGGATGGCTGGTCGGCGGGTGCGCTGGCCGGGCCCCAGCTGAGGGGGAGCAGGGCAAGGGGCAGCAGCGATCGGGCCAGGGTATGCAAGGTCCTCGGTACGTGCAGCCTGGCAGGCTATTGGCCGCGGCGGCGCATGAAGAGCCGCATCTGCGCCTCGAGGCTGTCGGCAAAAGAGCGGGTCTCGAGCTCGCGGTCGATCGCTTGCTGGAGCTCGTGCAGCTCCTCGAGGCTGAGCTCCTGGAGCTGCTCTCCCAGGTCGGTCTGTTTGGGCAGTGGCTCTCGGTCCATCCTTCGGGTCGTGGCTGCTTGGTTCTCGGCGGGTCCGGTGAGCGGAGTAGTGTTCAGGCTGTGCGGGCCTCAGCCGCGAGCTCATGGATGCGGTCGACCATGGCGTAGAAGCCGTCGCGTCGATTGGGGCTGAGGTTGCGCTCCAGCCCGAGCTGCCGGAACAGGTCCCGGATGTCGGTATCCTGGATCTCCTCGGGCGTGGCGCCGGAGTAGGCCATGAGGACCAGCGCAATCAGGCCCTTGACGATAAAGGCGTCGCTGTCGGCGAGGAAGATGAGCCGCTGGGGATCGCTCTCGTCGCGCCGGCAGACCAGCCAGACGTTGCTCGTGCAGCCGTCGACGCGATTCGCCTCGGTACGCTCCGCCTCGGGGAATTCCGGCAATTGCCGGCCGAGATCGATGAGGATGCGGTAGCGTTCCTCCCAGTCATCGATGAACTCGAAGGTTTCCTTTAGCTCGTTGAGATCCATAGGTATCCGGTGCGCTCGCCCCCGCCTGCGCCAGCAGGACCGGGGAAGGTGTAAAGCATGCCTATCATAGTATGTCAGCCGCCGCCGCGCGAGTCCGCGCGGCGAGCGTAGACCGTGACCTCCTCGCGGTCGTGGTAGAGCTGCGCCGCGTGGGTCTCGGCGCCGGCGTCGGCGAGGGCGTCCAGGGCCCGGCGGACCGTATCCAGGGGGTGGCGCATGGGCAGCTTGAGGTTGAAGACCGCTGCCCGGGCGCGTCCGGCGCGCAGCCACTGGGTCATCAGCCGGGTGATCCCCTGGGGACGATCGACCACGTCGCAGAGCAGCCAGTCGACCTCGCCGCGGGGGCGGTAGCGGAAGGCATCGGCACACCGGTGGTCGATGCCGGGATCGTCGGCCAGTGGAGCGGCCAGGGGGCCATTGTCCACGGCGGTGACCGTGGCACCGCGCTCGCGCATCAGCCAGCTCCAGCCGCCCGGTGCGGCGCCCAGGTCCACGGCGTGCTCCCCGGGGTAGGGCCGCTCCGGCTCCGGGATCAAGCGGTGGATCGCCTCCTCGAGCTTGAGTACCGATCGGCTCGGGGCGCTGCGCGGCATGCGCAGCCGCGGGATGCCGGCGGGCCACTGGCCGGGCGGCCCGACGCCGGCGAGGCAGTGCCGGGAGTCGGGGAAGAGCAGCCGCAGGCGCTGCCGGGGATCGCCGGTGGCAACGCCGCCCGCCTCCAGGGCGTGCCGCGCTGGCTTGGCGAAGCGCCGGCAGAAACGCGCCAAGGGGCGGCCGGCCTCGCTGTCGGGGTGCTCCAGCCAGGGCTCGGCGGCGCCGAGCCCGGCGGGCAGGGCCTCGGCGATGGCCTCGGCGCGCCCGCCCTCGGGCAGGCCGGTGAGCTCCGCGACAAGGCCGGCGCTGGCCCGCGCAAAGACGAGCGGCGGCGGCAGGGGGGCGTCCCCGGCCGGGGCCTCGAAGACCACGTAGGCGCTGTGCGGGCGCGCCCGGCAGTAGCCGTGCACGCCTCGGCGCTTGCCGGCGGCGATCACCTCGGCGGCGAGGGTCTCCTCGTAGCCAGCGCGGCAGTGCAGGATCCAGCCCTTGAGCTCCATGGGCCCATTATACGGCCTCGTCCCCTCCGGTGTGGCGGTGCCTTGGTGGCGCACTCGCCGTAGCCGGGGCTATGCTTGGGCTAGAGTCCGTGCAGGTAGGTGGGGCAGCGCAGCGTTGCGGCCGCCGGGCATCGCCCTGCCGGGCGTGCAGCCAAAGGGGGAGGGTCGCCATGGTTACCGTCCTGATCATCGTGCTCGCGGTGCTGCTCGCGATTGTCGTCGCCTCGATCCGTATCCTGCGCGAGTACGAGCGCGGCGTCGTCTTCCAGCTCGGCCGCTTCTGGAGCGTGAAGGGGCCGGGGCTGATCCTGATCATCCCCATCATCCAGCAGATGGTCCGCGTAGACCTGCGCACGGTGGTGATGGACGTGCCGAGCCAGGATGTGATCTCCCGGGACAACGTCTCGGTGGGCGTCAACGCCGTGCTGTACTTCCGGGTGATCGATCCGCAGCAGGCCATCATTAACGTCGAGGACTTCTACTCGGCGGTCAGCCAGCTGGCCCAGACCACCCTGCGCTCGGTGCTCGGCCAGCACGAGCTCGACGAGATGCTCGCCGAGCGCGACAAGCTCAACGCCCACATCCAGGAGATCCTGGACCAGCAGACGGACCACTGGGGCGTCAAGGTTGCCAACGTGGAGATCAAGCACGTGGACATCGACGACTCGATGATCCGTGCCATCGCCCAGCAGGCGGAGGCCGAGCGGGCGCGGCGGGCCAAGGTGATCCACGCCGAGGGCGAGATGCAGGCCGCCGAGCAGCTCCGCGACGCCGCGGAGATCCTCGGCCAGAGCCCGGCCTCGCTGCAGCTGCGCTACCTGCAGACCCTGGTTACCGTGGCGAACGAGAACGAGAGCTCCTCCCTGGTCTTCCCGCTGCCGCTGGAGCTGCTGCGGGCCTTCGGCTATACCGAGGGACAGGGCGCTCCGGCAGGTGGCGCGGCCCCGGCCGGCGGCGGCGACGGCCCGGGCGGTGGGGATGGGCGCTGACGATGGCGCCGCGGCGCGCCAGCTCGGCTGCCGCCGAGCGCCGGGGGCGGCCCCGGACACGGCCGGCCCCGGCAGAGGCCGACGCCCGGCGCATCGAGACCTTCCTGGATGCGCTCTGGTCCGAGCAGGGCCTTGCCGAGGCTACCCTGGCAGCCTACCGGTCCGATCTCGAGGGTTTCGCCGCCTACCTGGCGAGCCGCGGCGAGGACTTGCACACCGCCGGGCGTGAGGCCGTTCTCGGCTACCTCTCCGAGCGTGTGGCGGCCGGCGCCCGCCCTCGGACGACGGCGCGGCTGGTGACCAGCCTGCGGCGCTTCTACCGCCGTCGGGTCCAGGAAGGGGTCCGCGGCGACGATCCGACCGCTGAGGTGGAGGCACCGAGGCTGGGGCAAGCCCTGCCCGGGGCGCTCACGGAGCGCCAGGTCGAGGCGCTGCTGGAGGCGCCGGATACCGGCGATCCGCTGGGGCTGCGCGACCGCTGCCTGCTGGAGGTGCTCTACGCGACGGGGCTGCGGGTCTCGGAGCTCGTGGGGCTGACCATGGATGGGGTGAGCACCCGGCAAGGGCTGGTGCGGGTGGTGGGCAAGGGCGGACGCGAGCGCCTGGTCCCGCTCGGGGAGGAGGCCCTGGACTGGGTGGCGCGCTATCTGCAGGACGGCCGGCCGGCGTTGCTCGGCAGCCGGAGGGGGGAGGCGCTGTTCGTCACCCGGCGCGGCGAGGGGCTGACCCGGCAGGCCTTTTGGCACCGGGTCAAGCGCTATGCGGTAGAGGCCGGGATCGACCCGTCGATCTCACCGCATACCCTGCGCCACTCCTTCGCCACCCACCTGCTCAACCACGGGGCGGACCTGCGCGCTGTGCAGATGCTACTCGGGCACGCCGACCTGTCCACCACCCAGATCTACACCCACGTAGCCCGGCACCGGCTGCAGCGGCTCCACGCCGAGCACCACCCGCGCGGCTGAGCGCGGGGGTGGTCAGCGCTCCAGGTACTGGTACTTGTCCTGGACGCCATCCCACTCCTCGGCGTCCGGCGGCGGGTCCTTCTTCTCCGTGATGACCGGCCACTCCTTGGCGAGCTCCGCGTTGAGCTCGATGTAGTGCTCCATGGAGGGCGGTAGATCGTCCTCGGAGTAGATCGCCTCGGCCGGGCACTCCGGCTCGCAAAGGCTGCAGTCGATGCATTCATCCGGATCGATCACCAGGAAGTTCGGCCCCTCATGGAAGCAGTCTACGGGGCAGACCTCCACGCAGTCGGTGTACTTGCACTTGATGCAGTTCTCGGTGACGACGTAGGTCATGTGACTGGCTCCGTTGCCGTTTCAGGTCCTTGCACCTGCCAGGGTCGGCGCTCCGCAGAGGCCGATCCGCGTCGCAGGTATTCTAACGGGTTATCCCCGGTGCTCCTACCTACTCCTTGCATTGCTCCTTGAGCCGATAGAGGGCCTCCAGGGCCTCTCGCGGGGTCAGCCCATCGGGATCGAGCGCCGCCACCGCCTCGCGGACGGGGTCGGGCTCCGGCTCGGGCGCCGGCGCCGGCGGCTCGGTTGCCGGCTCAGGGCCGAACAGCGGCAGCTGCGCCGAGCCGCTATCGGCGCCCTCGCCGGACTCGAGGCTGCGCAGCTTCGCCCGCGCCGCCTGCAGGACTTCCCGAGGCACCCCGGCGAGCGCCGCCACCTGCAGGCCGTAGCTCTGGTTCGCCGGGCCGTCGCGCACGGCGTGGAGGAAGACGATACGCTCGCCGTGCTCGGCCGCCTCGAGGTGGACGTTCACCACGCCGGTGTGGCGCTGCTCCAGCGCCGTCATCTCGAAGTAGTGGGTGGCGAACAGGGTGAAGGCGCGGATATGCGTGGCCAGGCGCTCGGCGGTAGCCCAGGCGAGGGCCAGGCCGTCGAAGGTGCTCGTCCCGCGGCCGATCTCGTCCATGAGCACCAGGCTCTCGGCGGTGGCGTTATGGAGGATATTCGCGGTCTCGGTCATCTCCACCATGAAGGTGGAGCGTCCCGAGGCGAGGTCGTCCGCGGCGCCGATGCGTGTGAAGATCCGGTCGATGGGGCCGAGGGACGCCCGCTGCGCCGGGACGAAGGAGCCGGCGTAGGCGAGCAGGGCGGCGAGCGCCGTCTGCCGCATGTAGGTGGACTTGCCGCCCATGTTGGGCCCGGTGATCAGCAGCATCCGCCGGCGGCTGTCCAGGCGCACGTCGTTGGGGACGAAGGGGGCGTCCAGGGCCTGCTCGACGACCGGGTGGCGGCCGCCCTCGATGCGCACCCCGGGCGTTTCGCAGAGCTGAGGCTGGACGTAGTCCAGGGTGCGGGCCCGCTCGGCGAAGGCGGCCAGGGCGTCGAGCTCGGCCAGGGCGGCGGCGCTCGTCTGCAGCGGCGATAGATCCTCGGCCAGCTGCTCGACGAGCTGCTCGTAGAGGGCCTTCTCGCGGGCGAGGGCGCGCTCGCGGGCGGACAGGACCTGCTCCTCGAAGCGCTTGAGCTCCGGCGTGATGAATCGCTCCGAGGACTTGAGGGTCTGGCGCCGGATGTAGCGCTCCGGGACCTGGTCGCTCTGGCTGCGGGTGACCTCGATGTAGTAGCCGTGCACGCGGTTGAAGCCGACCTTGAGTGTAGGGATGCCGGTGGCCGCGCGCTCCTCGGCCTCAAGGGAGGCGAGGTAGTCGTCGGCGTTACGCGACATCGAGCGCAGCTCGTCGAGCTCCGCGTCGTAGCCGTCCGCGATGACCCCGCCATCCCGGACCGTCGCTGGCGGCGTGTCGGTGATTGCCCGGCGCAGCAGATCCGCGGTCTGCGGGTGCTCATCGAGCTCACGAGTGAGCGCCTGCAGGCGGTGGCTGTTGAGCTGGCGCAGCTGGAGCTGTAGCTGCGGCAGGCGCTCCAAGGCGTCGTGCAGCCCGATGAGATCCCGCGGCCGGGCGCTGCCCAGGGCTACGCGGGCGAGGATGCGCTCGATGTCGGCGCAGCCGTCGAGGCTGGCGCGTAGCTCGGCGAAGCTCCCCTCGGCCAGGGCGGCCACGGCGGCGTGCCGGGCGGCGATGGTGTCCTGGTCGCGCAACGGGCGCTGCAGCCAGCGGCGCAGCAGCCGGCCGCCCATGGCGGTGACGCTGCTGTCGATCACCGCCGCTAGCGTGTGCTCCGTGCCGCCGGAGAGGTTGCGCTCGATCTCCAGGTTGCGGCGGCTGGCGGCATCGATGGTGATCGCCTCGTCGCGGGACTCGACGGCGAGCGAGCAGACGTGGGGGAGGGTGGCCCGCTGGGTCTCGCTGATGTACTGCAGCAGGGCCCCGGCGGCCGCGATGGGCGCCTCCAGGCCCTCGGCGCCGAAGCCGGAGAGGTCGTGGGTGCCGAGCTGGCGCAGCAGCAGCCGCCGGGCCGGCTCGCGCTCGAAGTGCCACGGCGGGCGGCGCCGGGTGACGCAGCCACCCGCCGGGGCCGGGGTGGCGTCGTCGTCGGGGAGGATGAGCTCCGCCGGGCGCAGGCGCTCGATCTCGGCATCGAGGCCTTCGGCATCGGGGGCTTCCAGCACGGTGAAGCGCCCCGAGGAGAGCTCCAGCGTGGCCAGCCCGAAGTGCCCCTTGCTCCCCGGTGCCACGGCAGCGAGCAGGTTGGTGCTGCGCTCATCGAGCAGGGCGTCCTCGGTGAGCGTCCCCGGCGTTACCACCCGGACCACCTGGCGCTCCACGGGCCCCTTGGCGGTGTTGGGGTCGCCGATCTGCTCACAGATGGCGATGGACTCGCCGAGGCGCACGAGCCGGGCGAGGTAGCTCTCCACGGACTGGACCGGGACGCCGGCCATGGGGATAGGCGCGCCGGCGGACTCGCCGCGGGTGGTCAGGGTGATATCGAGCAGTTTCGCGGCGCGCTCGGCATCCTCATAGAATAGCTCGTAGAAATCACCCATCCGGTAGAAGAGCAGGGTCGTCGGGTACTCGGCCTTGATGCGCAGGAACTGGCGCATCATCGGCGTATGCCCGGCCGCGCTCTCGAGGTTGGGTGGCTCGGCCTCGCTCGACTCTGCCATAGGATCGACCCGGTGCCGCACTGGGAAAGGGGGACGCTATGATACACGACGACAGGACGCTTCAAGAGCAGGCCCGCGCTGTCGGTGAGGCCTTCCTGGCCCGGGGATTGAGCCTGGCGGTGGCAGAATCGTGCACGGGCGGGCTGCTGGCCAAGGTCGTCACCGACGGCGGCGGCGCCTCGGCGTGGTTCGAGCGCGGGCTGGTGGTCTACAGCAACGCCGCCAAGCAGGAGCTGCTCGGTGTTCGAGGGGCGGTCATCCAGGAGGCGGGCGCCGTCAGCGAGGCGGTGGCCGAGGCCCTGGCCGGGGGATTGCTGGGCCAGGCGCCGGTAACCCACGGCGTGGCTATCACGGGGGTCGCCGGACCCGAAGGTGGCAGCCCGGAGAAGCCTGTGGGTACGGTCTGGATCGGCTGGGGCGCTCCGGAGGGTGTCGACGCGGAGCGCTTCTGCTTCTCGGGGGATCGCGACGCGGTGCGCCGGGCGAGCGTCGCAGCGGCCCTCGACGGCCTGCTGCAGCGTTGCCGGGGGCAGGTATGAGCGGGGCTGGCGTGCGGCTGTTCTTCGCCCTTTGGCCGCCCTCGGGGGTGAAGGCGGCGCTGGCGGACCTGCAGCGCGATCTGGGTGAAGCAGGCCGCCCCGTACCCCGGGAACGCCTCCACCTGACCGTCCTCTTTGTCGGCGACGGCGATCCGGAGCGGGTGGCTGCCGCCGGCGCTCGGGCCGCGGCGGCGGTAGCGCCGGCCCGCCTGGATCTAGACCACATCGGCTTCTTCGCCCGTGCCGGTGTGGTCTGGGTCGGCACCCAGGCGGCCCCGGAGCCGCTGGTAGCCCTCCACCGCGAGCTGCGCCAGCGGCTCCGTCGCCTGGGGCAGGCCTTCGACGACAAGCCGCTGCGCCCGCACGTCACCCTGTTCCGCAAGGCCGCGCCGCCGGCTTTCCGGACGCCGCCGGTACCGCTGCACTGGCGGATCGGTGAGCTCACCCTGGTGGCCTCACAGCGAGGCGCCGCGGGGCCTGACTACCGGGTTCTCGGCCGCTGGCCGCTAGGCGCGGCGCGCGCCCCGGATAGCCCGGATACGCTGACCCTGGGGGACTGTTAGAATGCCGCGCAAATGCCGGGTAGAAAGCCTGGTGGCATTGTGGAATAATCGCGCCGCCTTAATGGGCCGGCAGCAGGGAAGCGGGCCGGAGCCGCAGGCGCCGGAGCCCGTCAACGGGGCAGTCACGCGACGAGGTGGAGCCGGAAATGGACGAGGATCGCAAGAAGGCGCTGGGCGCTGCTCTAGGGCAGATCGAGAAGCAGTTCGGCAAGGGCGCGGTGATGCGCATGGGCGACGCCCGCGCGGTGCGCGGCGACGTCAAGAGCATCTCCACGGGATCACTGGCCCTGGACGTGGCGCTCGGGATCGGCGGGCTGCCCCGCGGCCGCGTGGTCGAGATCTACGGGCCGGAGTCGTCCGGGAAGACGACCCTGACCCTGCATATCATCGCCGAGGCGCAGAAGGCCGGCGGCACCGCTGCCTTTGTCGACGCCGAGCACGCCCTCGATCCGGACTACGCCGAGGCGGTGGGCGTGGACATCGACGACCTGCTGGTCTCGCAGCCCGACACCGGCGAGCAGGCGCTCGAGATTACCGACATGCTGGTCCGCTCCGCCGGGCTGGACGTGCTCGTGGTCGACTCCGTGGCCGCGCTCACGCCCAAGGCCGAGATCGAGGGCGAGATGGGCGACTCCCACGTGGGCCTGCAGGCGCGGCTCATGTCCCAGGCGCTGCGCAAGCTCTCCGGCAGTATCCAGCGCTCGAACACCCTGGTGGTCTTCATCAACCAGATCCGCATGAAGATCGGGGTGATGTTCGGTAGCCCGGAGACGACCTCTGGCGGTAACGCCCTCAAGTTCTACTCCTCGGTGCGCCTGGATATCCGCCGGACCGGCTCGATCAAGAAGGGCGACGAGGTGCTCGGCAACGAGACCCGGGTCAAGGTGGTCAAGAACAAGATGGCCCCGCCGTTCAAGCAGGCGGATTTCGAGATCCTCTACGGCGAGGGCATCTCGCGCGAGGGCGAGATCATCGATATGGGCGTCTCCCAAAGCCTCATCGAGAAGTCCGGCGCCTGGTACAGCTACAACGGCGAGCGCATCGGCCAGGGCAAGGACAACGCTCGTCAGTACTTGCGCAACAATCCGGAGATCGCCGCCGAGATCGAGAGCCGCCTCCGGGAGCAGGTCCTGGGCGCCTCCGCTGGCGAGGCCGAGGGCGAGGGCGACGCGGACGGCAGCGGGGATAGCGGGCAGGCCCCATGAGCGATGCGGCGCCGGCAGCCGATGCCGTCCGCGCGGCGGCCCTGCGGCTCCTGGCCCGCCGTGAGCATACGCAGCGCGAGCTGCAGGAGAAGCTGACCCGGCGCGGGCACGACCTCGAGGAGGTCGAGGCGGCGCTCGCAGCGCTCGCCGAGGAGGGCGTGCTCGACGAGGCCCGCTTCGCCGAGGCCTTCGTGCATAGCCGGACCCAGCGAGGCCAGGGGCCGGTACGCATCGCCCAGGAGATGCATCAGCGTGGTGTGCCGCGGACGCTCGCCGACGAGGCCCTGGCCGCGGCAGATGTCGACTGGCGGGATCAGGCGCGTGCGGTGAGGCGACAGCGCTATGGCGAGGCCGTCCCGGCGGACCGGCACGAGGCGGCCCGGCAAATGCAGTTCCTGCAGCGGCGCGGCTTCACGGCAGAGCAAGCGCGTGCGGCTGCGGCCGCAGCAGACGAAGACGAGTAGAGGGCCCGTATGGGTGGAGAGATGACTTCGGCGCAGCTGCGCGATGCCTTCCTGGCATTCTTCCGGGAGCGGGGGCACGAGGTCGTGCCGAGTTCGCCGCTGGTGCCAGCCAATGACCCGACGCTGCTGTTCACCAACGCCGGGATGGTCCCCTTCAAGGAGGTCTTCCTCGGCCGCGAGCAGCGCGGCTACAGCCGCGCGGCGAGCAGCCAGCGCTGCGTGCGCGCTGGCGGCAAGCACAACGACCTGGAGAACGTCGGCTATACGGCCCGGCATCACACCTTCTTCGAGATGCTGGGCAACTTCTCCTTCGGCGACTACTTCAAGCGCGACGCTATCCACTACGCCTGGACCTTCCTTACGGAGGTGGTCGGGCTGCCGCCGGAGAGCCTGTGGGCGACCGTCTACGAGGACGACGACGAGGCGGCGCAGATCTGGCTGGAGGAGATCGGCATCGACCCGGCGCGCTTCCGGCGCATCGGCGCCCACGACAACTTCTGGTCCATGGGCGATACGGGTCCCTGCGGCCCGTGCTCGGAGATCTTCTACGATCACGGGCCGGAGGTGCCCGGCGGCCCTCCGGGCTCGGAAGACGAGGAGGGCGATCGCTATATCGAGGTCTGGAACCTCGTGTTCATGCAGTACGATCGCGACGCCGAGGGGACGCTGCATCCGCTGCCGAGCCCGTCCATCGATACCGGGATGGGGCTGGAGCGCCTGGCCGCGGTGATGCAGGGCGTGCACGACAACTTCGAGACCGATCTGTTCGTGCCGCTGATCGACGCCGCCGGCGAGATCGCCGGGGTTGCGGACCGCCGTAACGCGTCGCTGAAGGTCATCGCCGACCACATCCGTGCCTGCGCCTTCCTGATCGTCGACGGGGTTTTACCCTCCACCGACGGGCGTGGCTATGTCCTGCGGCGGATTATCCGCCGGGCGGTACGCCACGGCTACCAGCTCGGCATCGACGAGCCGTTCTTCTACCGCCTCGTGGCGCCCCTCGAGGGGATCATGGGCGAGGCCTTCCCGGAGCTCGGCGAGCGCCGCGCCTTCGTCGAGAAGCTCCTCCACCAGGAGGAGAGGCGCTTCCGCGAGACCCTGGAGGACGGGCTCAACCTCCTCGACGACTACCTCGCTCGCACCGATAGCGGGACCATCGACGGCGAGATGGTCTTCAAGCTCTACGATACCCACGGCTTCCCTGTGGACCTGACCGCGGACATCGCCCGCGAGCGGGGCCTGGCGGTGGACTACGAGGGCTACGAGACCCGCATGGCCGAGCAGCGTGAGCGGGCGCGGGCGGCGAGCCGCTTCGGGGGGCCGCGCGAGGAGATCGTGGACGCCGGCCAGAGCCGCTTCACCGGCTACGAGACCCTGGAGGATACCGGCTCGGTCATCGGCCTCTACCAGGACGGCCGCTCGGTCCAGCGCCTGGAGGCCGGCGACGAGGGGATGGTGGTGCTCGATCGCACGCCGTTCTACGCCGAGGCCGGTGGCCAGGTCGGCGACCGTGGCGAGATCCTCGCCAATGGGCTCCGCTTCCGGGTCGAGGATACCGTTATGCAGGGCGAGGCCCACGGGCACCTCGGGCGGCTGGAGTCGGGCAGCCTCGCGGTCGGCGATCAGGTCAGCGCCCGGGTGGATCGCGGTACGCGCGAGGCGACGGTGCGCAACCACTCCGCTACCCACCTGCTCCATGCCGCCCTGCGCGAGGTGCTCGGCGAGCACGTCCAGCAGAAGGGCTCCCTGGTGGCCCCGGATCGGCTGCGCTTCGACTTCGCCCACTACGAGGCGCTCTCCCGCGAGCAGCTCGCCGCGATCGAGCGCCGCGTCAACGACGAGATCCTGGTCAACCACCCGGTCGAGGCCGAGCACATGGGCTTCGATGAGGCCGTGCAGGCCGGGGCCATGGCGCTGTTCGGGGAGAAGTACGGGGATACCGTGCGCGTCATCTCCCTCGGGGACTACTCCCGCGAGCTGTGCGGCGGGACCCACGCCGCCCGCACCGGGGATATCGGTCTTTTCAAGATCGTCGTCGAGACCGGCGTGGCCGGCGGGGTGCGCCGGATCGAGGCGGTGACCGGGGAGCAGGCCCTGGCCTGGGTCCAGGATACCGACGAGCTGCTCCAGCGGCTGGCGGAGACGCTGCGGGTCAGCCCCGATAACCTGGCCATGAAGGTCGACCAGCTCAACGAGCGCGTCCGGGAGCAGGACAAGGAGATCGAGCGCCTTGAGCAGAAGCTCGCCACCCAGGCTGGCCGCTCGCTGCTGGATGAGGCCCGCGAGGTCGCCGGCGTCCGCTGCCTGGCCACCCGTGTCGAGGGCGGCGGCAAGGGGCTGCGCGAGACGCTGGATCAGCTCAAGAACCAGCTCGGCAGCGGGGTAATCGTCCTCGCCGCTGCCGAGGCGAACAAGGTGCAGTTGGTCGCCGGTGTGACCAAGGACCTGACCGACCGGCTCTCCGCGGGCGATCTCGTGAACCACGTGGCCAGCCAGGTCGGGGGTCGGGGCGGAGGCCGCCCGGACTTCGCGCAGGCTGGCGGGAAGGACCCGAGCGCTGTCCCGGAGGCCCTGGCCTCCGTAGAGGCTTGGGTTGAGCATAATTTGATTTAATGGCGCCTCCTCTTTATGCTAGAATTTATCAAAAAGGGGCTCGCCCGGTAACGAAGGATCGCCCATGGGGCTGGTAGTCAAGAAGTTCGGCGGCACCTCCGTCGGTACATCGGAGCGCATCCAAGAGGTGGCGCAGACGGTCAAGGCGAGCCGTGAGGCAGGCGACGACGTGGTCGTCGTCGTCTCCGCCATGAGCGGGGAGACGAACCGCCTGCTCGAGCTGGCTGAGGCCCTCCATCCCAACCCGCCGGGGCGCGAGGTCGATGTCCTGCTCTCGACCGGTGAGCAGGTAACCATCGCCCTGCTGACCATGGCCCTGCAGCAGATCGACTGCCCGGCGTGCTGCTATACCGGCGCCCAGGTCCGTATCCTGACGGATAGCGCCTTCAGCCGGGCGCGCATCCTCGATATCGACGCCGAGCCGCTGCGCGAGGATCTCCACCAGGGCCGGGTCGTCGTCGTCGCAGGCTTCCAGGGCGTCGACGAGGACGGGGCAATTACCACCCTGGGCCGGGGCGGGTCCGATACCACGGCGGTGGCGCTGGCTGCCGCCCTGGAAGCGGATGAATGCCAGATCTACACGGACGTGGATGGGGTCTACACCACGGATCCCCGCGTCGTGCCCGAGGCCAGGCGGCTGGACCGGATCACGGCCGACGAGATGCTGGAGCTGTCCAGCCTGGGCTCCAAGGTCCTGCAGATCCGGGCCGTGGAGTTCGCTGGCAAGTACGGGGTGCCCCTGCGTGTGCTGTCCAGCTTCGAGGCAGGCCCCGGCACATTGATTACCTACGAGGAAGAGGGAATGGAAAAGCCGCTGATCTCCGGCATCGCGTTCAATCGGGACGAGGCGAAGGTCTCCATTATCGGCGTACCGGATACGCCGGGCATCGCGGCCAAGATCCTCGGGGCGGTGTCCGAGGCCAATATCGAAGTGGACATGATCATCCAGAATATCAGCCAGCAGGGGCTGACGGACTTTACATTTACGGTCCACAAGCGCGACTACCAGGCGACCTTGGATCTGGTCCGGGAAAACGCCGAGAAGCTGGGCGCCCGGCAGGTCTTCGGAGATGACAAGATCGCCAAGGTCTCCCTGGTCGGCGTCGGGATGCGCTCCCATGCCGGGGTGGCGAACACGATGTTCCGGTCGCTGTCTGATGAGGGGATCAACATCCAGATGATCTCTACCTCAGAGATCAAGATCTCCGTCGTCCTCGAGGAGAAGTACCTGGAGCTGGGTGTGCGTGCCTTGCACAAGGCGTTCGAGCTGGATGTCCAGCCTGTTCCGGAGCTTGAGGAAGAGGCCTCCGAGAGCTAAAGCCGGTGATCCGGGTACGGTATCCGGGCAGCATGTGGCTCCTGGGTTGGGCTCCGCGCTCGCGGATGCCTTTTCGAGAGAAGCTGGTGGCGGTCATATAGGTACAAGGAGTCAGGTTCGATGCTGATACTCACGAGGAGAGTGGGCGAGACACTAATGGTCGGTGACGACATTAGTGTGACTGTGCTCGGGGTCAAGGGCAACCAGGTGCGCATCGGGGTCAATGCCCCGCGCAATGTCTCGGTACACCGGGAGGAGATCTACGAGCGGATTCGCCATGAGCAAGATGAGGACCTCCCGGATGGGGCCTCGGAGCCCGATACCGGTTCGTATAAGGGGTGAGGGTTTACGTATAGGGTAATCCCCTTTACCATACCCTTTTAGGAGAGATGGCCGAGTGGCTGAAGGCGCTCCCCTGCTAAGGGAGTAAGGGCGAAAGCCCTTCGAGGGTTCGAATCCCTCTCTCTCCGCCAGGCAGGCTTGAAAAAGCTCCGATATCTTAGTAGGATAACGCAAATTAAGCGCCGGTAGCTCAACTGGATAGAGCATCTGACTACGGATCAGAAGGTTGGGGGTTCGAATCCTCCCCGGCGCACCAGATCAACGATAGCCCGTCCGATTGCCGGCGGGCTATTTTTGTGTCGGCCCTGCCACTGTTGCCCCGCGAAGGCCGCAGAAGAGGCGGTGGCAGGGCTGGGGCGAGGCAGCCGTACTTGCCCGGGCTTCCGGGCGGAGGCGAGGATAGGGCGCGCTGCGCCTAAGGGAGAGTGAGCTATGAGCGAAGCGCTGGAGCAGACCCTCCAGGCCTATATCGATGAGCTCCGCGCCCAGCGCCCGGCGGACTCCGAGCGCACGTTGATGTGGCACTTCATGAAGCTTGTCGAGGCCCATGGCGGCGGCCTGGAGGGGCCCATGCAGCGCGCTGAGCAGCAGCTGGAGCAGCCGCCTCACGCCGATCTGGCGGCCTGGACCTCGGCGCTGATCCAGGAGCTGAGCCAGGAGCTGCTGGCTGTGGTCCCGAGCCAGGAGGCCTTGCAGGCAAGCCTCGACGCCAAGCGCCAAGACCCAGGCGATCCCGACCGGGAGATGCTTGCCGAGCTCGAGCAGCATCTGCCGGACGAAAGCGCGCAGGACGACAGCGCGCAGGGCAACTGACTACGTCATTCCGGTTACCTCATCGATAGAGGAGAGCTCAATGTTAGGAGAGCACCACGGTCTCGCTCACGATTTTCCGGAATACCGGGAGCGGATCCACGAGCTGAAGATGGAGCATGCGCATTTCCGCAAGCTCATGGAGCAGTACGACGAGGTCAACGAGCAGGTCGAGCGCCTCGAGCAGGAGGGTGGCCCCGTGACGGATGAGAGCCTCGAGGAGCTGAAGAAGCGGCGCATCCAGCTCAAGGACGAGATCTACAGCTGGCTGACCGCTTCCTCCTGAGCGGGTAGCAGAGTAGCAGAGGGCGTGGAGCCGCTGGCTGTCTGGCGGCTCTCGCACCTTGATGCGGAGGTGTTAGCCCCGAGGGCAGGGTGGGGTGGGTACCCGCAACATGAGGTACCACGTCGTCCCCTTGTCCCCGGCATCGAGCCTAGGCGGCTTGGCGCTGCTGCAGGTAGGTGCGCGCGCGGATACCGAGGCGCCGCAGCAGCCAGAGGCGATCGATGAACAGGATCCCGTACAGGTGGTCGATCTCGTGGCGGAGGCAGACGGCCTCTAGGCCTTGAAGGTGGGCGGTGAACGGCTGCCCCGAGGTGTCCTGGGCGCGTACGCTGAGCCGGGTGGGCCGCTTGACGAGGCCTTTGCGGCCGGGTACCGAGAGGCACGTCTCCTGTACGTACCCGGGGGTGCTGCTGGCGGTGATCTCGGGGTTGATGAACACGCGCCGGGCATGCCCGGTGCCGGAGGCGTCGCAGGCGATAATGTTCTGCTGCACGTCGGCTTGCGGAGCGGACAGCCCGAGGCTCGAGAAGGCGTACATGGTCTCGAAGAGGTCCTCGACGAATTGATGGAGCGCGTCATCGAAGGCCTCGACAGGCCCGGACTGCAGGCGCAGACGGGGATCGGGGTACTCGAGGATATCCAGCCTCGCCATACCGGTGCTCCTCTCCAATGAAAAAGGGCGGGATCTCGTGGATCCCGCCCCCAGTGCAAGCCGTCAATGGCCTGTATTCCGGAAGCGGAGTTACAGGATTGACGCGCTCGGCTGCACAGCCTCGTTCGCAGCAACCTCGGCCGGGGCCTCGGCAGCGGCGTTGCTGCCCTGGAAGAAGCTGGGTAACCAGTCGGTGTTCGTCAGGATCGCAGAGTGGACCAGCAGCGAGAGCACCAGCACGGTCCCCAGCAGCAGCGGCAGGCCGACACTGGGCCGAACAACGAGCCAAATACGAGCGTTATACATGATTCAGCCCTCCCTTAACCGAGCCACGGCGAATAGACAAAAGCCAGGACGTGCGCGACTACGGCGATGCCGAAGAAGATGCGCGCACCATCCAGCACGTACTGGTGCAGCTCCTCCGCCTCCGGCAGCGTCAGGCCGGACGGCCAAACCCGATCCGGATCGTCGAAATCCACCATCTCGTTACGATCTCTCATAGTGCTACTCCTTTTGTTGAAGGCGTGTGCCTCCGCGTGAAGGTGTGAGCCCCGAGCCACCCGTCCATCTAGGCCAGGCGGGAAGATGGCGCAGGTACCATCTTCGTGTCGCAGGCACCATCTCCGTGTTGCAGGAATAGATAATCAAGAAGTTTGGGGAGCGGTCAATTCCCGGGGACGTCGTGCCACACGGGGTGCGCGATGATGCCGCGGTTGGTCGCTGATGCCTTCACGAATCGCTACTTGATGGCTATTCACCGCCCTGCGCATTCCGCCGGGCGGTCCGGCTAGACAGCCGGTGCCCTGTTAGGATGTGCGGCCATGATCGACCTCCGGAATATCACCCTGCGCCGCGGCGCAGAGCCCCTGCTCGAGGGGGCTAGCGCGACCATCCAGCCGGGCAACAAGATCGGCTTGATCGGGGCCAACGGATCCGGGAAGAGCAGTCTGCTGGCGCTGCTGCGCGGGACATTGGCCACCGATCACGGCGAGGCCTACGTCCCTGCTGACTGGGAGATCGCCTGGATGGCCCAGGAGGCCCCGGCCGGGGAGGCCTCTGCCCTGGACTACGTCCTCGACGGTGACCGGGCGCTGCGGGCCGCCGAGCAGGAGGTGGCGGCGGCCGAGGCGAGCGGTGATGGCCACCGCATCGCGAACGCCCACGCCCGCTTCGAGGCGGCGGAGGGCTATAGCGCCCGGGCGCGGGCTGGCGAGCTCCTCCACGGGCTCGGCTTCGAGGCCGGGGATGGCGAGCGGCCGGTCTCGGCCTTCTCCGGCGGCTGGCGGGTGCGGCTTAGCCTGGCGCGGGCACTGATGTGCCCCTCGGACCTGCTGCTGCTCGACGAGCCTACCAACCACCTGGATCTGGAGGCGGTGGTGTGGTTGGAGCAGTGGCTGCGCGCCTACGCGGGGACCCTGCTGATCATCTCCCACGACCGGGACCTCCTCGACCGGGTCGTGGACGAGGTGCTCCACATCGAGCACCGGCAGCTGACCCTCTACAGCGGCGGCTATACCGCCTTCGAGCGCCAGCGTGCCGAGCGTATGGCCCGGCAGCAGGCCCTTTACGAGAAGCAGCAGCGCGAGATCGCCCGCATTCAGCGGTTTGTCGACCGCTTCCGGGCCAACGCGAGCAAGGCCCGGGCCGTACAGAGCCGCATCAAGGCCCTGGAGCGGATGGAGCAGGTCGCGCCGGCCTATGCGGACTCGCCGTTCACCTTCGAGTTCGCCGACTCCCCGCCGGTAGCCAACCCACTGTTGACCCTGGAGGGGGTGAGCCTCGGCTACGGCGGCCAAGCGGTGCTCAGCGACGTGACCCGCAGCCTGGCCCAGGCGGACCGGATCGGGCTACTCGGTCCCAATGGCGCCGGCAAGTCAACGCTCGTACGGGCCTTGGCGGGGGAGCAGGCCCCGCTTGCTGGGCAGAGCCACCGGGCACCGGGCCTGCGGGTCGGATACTTCGCGCAGCACCAGCTTGAGCAGCTCGACGATACGGCCAGCCCCCTGATCCATCTGCAGCGCCTCGCGCCGGAGGCCCCACCGCAGCGCCTGCGCGATTTCCTGGGCGGCTTCGCGATCAGCGGCGACAAGGCTACCGAGCCCGTGGCACCGCTGTCCGGCGGTGAGAAGGCACGCCTGGTGCTGGCCCTGCTGGCCTGGCAAAGGCCCAACCTGCTGCTGCTCGACGAGCCCACTAACCACCTGGACCTGGAGATGCGCCACGCGCTCACACAGGCGCTACAGGGCTTTGCCGGGGCGGTTGTGGTGGTCTCCCACGATCGGCACCTGCTCGCGGCCACTGCGGAGCGCTACTGGCTGGTTGCCGATGGCGCCGTGCGGGATTTCGATGGCGACCTGGATGACTACCACGCCTGGCTCGCCGAGCGGCGGCGAGAGGAGGCTCGAGGCCGGTCAGCGGAGGCCGGGGCGCCGGAGCGTAGCGCCGATGAGCGCAAGGCCGAGCGCCGCCGGCAGGCCGAGCAGCGGGCGGCGCTCAAGCCGCTCCGTGAGCGCGCCGCGCAGCTGCTGGAGCAGCTCGAGGCACTGGAGGCCGAGCACCGGGCGCTGGAGGAGCGCCTGGCGGATCCGGAGCTCTACAGCGAGGCTCAGCGCGAGACCTTGCACGAGTTGCTCCAGCGCCAGGGTCAGCTGCAACGCCAGCGGGAGTCGCTGGAGGCCGCATGGGTGGAGGCCGAGGAAGCGGTGGAGGCGGCGTCCCGCTCCGCCGGGCAATAGGGGCGGACTAGTAGGTCTCGCCGGGGCCCGGCGCGGGACGGAGGCTCGGTGATGTCAGGCGCCTAGATCGCTGCGGATCTGGGTCTTGACGCGATGGATCCAGGCCAGCGCGCCGATGATGAGCGCTGCTCCAGCGATGAGCAGGCTGCCTTGCTGCGGCGTGGCCAGGAGCTGCAGCTGCGCGCCCGGGGCAAGGTCGACCCATACCCTGCAGTCCTTGCAGTCAGCGGCCGCCGCCATCTGTCCGAGGAGGAAGGCGGCGTAGATCAGGACCGCTCCGAGGAATCCGACGTCGGCGGCGCGGCGGATGCTGTCGCAGTGCTGATAGCCGCGCTCGTAGTCCCAGAAGCCCATCGCCGTGCGCTTGAGCTCGAACTCGGCAGCCTGGAGCCGATGGCCCACCTTCTCGTACAGGAGGAAGGCGAGCCCGACTAGGGCGGCAGCTACGCCAACCCAGGGATTGACGGCGTAGTGCTCGCCCCAGAGCTGCTCGATCAGGTAGGCGGCTACCAGGTGGGTTGCGACGAAGGCCGCCAGGACGCTACCCCAGAGCAGCGGGATCTGGCGGTTGGTATAGACGCGGAGCTGCTCAATAATCGCTGCATTGCGTTGCATAAGCCAATCCTTTCCTTTGTCCGCACCGGTGCGGGGTCGTGGCCCCGCGCCCCGTGCGGAGCGATCCGCTAGCGGCGCGCCATTAAACTACTTGGCGGTGCCCGCGCCTGCAAGCGCTTTACGCCTATTTTTCTGTATCCCGTTATAAGGCCCGCCTGAGCGCCGATGCCGCGAGCCGGGGACAGCCGCCGCCTGTAAACAGGGAGGCGAAAGCTGGGGGCCTCCCTACGGCGGCAAGGCTAGCTAGCGCCGATATTGCTGAGCTGCGCCTGCAGGGTGCTGAATAACTGCCGTGCCGGCTCGCTGGGCCGGCCAGGGCTGCGGTGCAGAGCGATCTCGATGCTCGGCAGCTCTGGCAGCCCGCTCTCGCGGCCGAGGGGGCGCAAGTCTGCGTCTAGCATGGAGGGCGTCAGCACCGTGACGGCGAGACCGGCCCGGACTGCGGCGCTTAGCCCGGCCAGGCTGGCGCTCGTATAGGCGATCCGCCAGGTGAGATCGGCCGCTGACAGGGCTGCGACGGCCTGCTCTCGGAAGGTGCAGATCCCCTGTCGGGACAGGGCAAGGGGCACGGGGGTGCGCTCCTCCGTGGCGTGGTCGGCGGCCGCCACCCAGACCAGCCGCTCTCGGCGCAGCACCTCACCGCCGGGGCTCTTCGGTTGCCGGGTGACGACGGCTAGATCCAGGCGCCCCGACTGAACCAGCTCGACCAGGTCCACGCTCAGGGCGCAGGTTACCTCCAGCTCGACGGCCGGGTAGCGGGCCTCGAACTCGCGGAGGCTATCCGGGAGGAAGATGATGTAGTCGTCCGGGATGCCCAGGCGGACTCGCCCCCCTAGCCGTTCCTCCCGTAGCTCCTGCCAGGCCAGGGCGTTCTGCTGGAGCATCCGGCGGGCGTGCGCAAGCAGGCGCTCGCCTTTGGGCGTGGTGGTGGGGCGTCGCTGATCGCGGTGCAGCAGGCGGTACCCCGCCATCTCCTCGAGGCGCGTGATGTGCGCACTGACCGTGGACTGGGCCAGGTGCAGCGTCTCGCTGGCGCTGGTGAAGCCGCCGGTCTCGACGACGGTGACGAAGGTCTGCAGCAGGCTCAGATCGAGAGGGCGGTCAGGCATAGGCGATCGAGAAACACGATGAGCTTATTATAAAGATTCGTTTAAAAGATCGAGAGAAAGGCCCTAGATTGTACCGTATCTTTTTATTCAATAAAGGCTTAAAGGAGGTGGTCCGGTGCTGAACCGTTCGCTACTTTCGGGCGTTTTGGCCGGTCTTTTCTCGGTCTCTTTGTGGGGCAGCCTCCCCCTTCTGCGCCAGCTCACGGATCTGCCAGCCCTGGTGACCTCGGTGGTGGCGCTGGCCACCGCTGCGATCGTGGCCTGGCTATCTGCCCTCATCGTGGGTGAGCCTCAAGGCGGGAGGCCGGTAGCCGACCTGCGCTATTGGCTAGGCGGTGTCGGTGCCTTGGCCGCTGCGCTCTATTTCTATTTCGCCGCGCTAGGCTGGGGCGAGCCGGCACGTGTGACGCTGGTAACCTATCTCTGGCCGGTCGTCTTCGTCGTCGTGGCTAGCGCGCTTGCGGGGCGTGGGGTCCCCTTGCGAGTGCTTCTGGGGATGGGCGTTGCCTTCGCCGGTGTGGTCCCGCTGGTACTCGACGAGGCCCCCGGCGGTGTGGAGACGCCGCTCGTAGCGTATACCTTCGGGCTGATCAGCGGCTGCGCCTGGGCCGCCTTCTCCGTCTACCTGCGGCAGTGCGGGGCGATCCCGTTCCGAGGCTATGCGCGGATGTTCGCACAGGCCGCGGGCGTGACCCTGGCCCTGCGCCTGGTGCTCGCCGGCGAGCTCAGCGCACCGCTGGACGCGGGCTGGCTGGCACCGGTCCTGATCGGGGCCGGCCCCTACGGCATCGCCTTCATGACCTGGGGCGTAGCGCTGCGCAAGGGGCCGGCCGGCCTGATCGGGGTGCTTACCTATATGGTCCCGGTGATCGCGGCGGTGCTGCTGATCTTGACTGGTTTCACCGAGCCCGATCCCGCCCTGCTGGTTGCCGCTACAGCCGTAGTCGCCGGCGCCGTCCTGGCGCAGATGGGCGAGGCTCAGTCCGCATCGGGCGCCGTCGATTGCGCCCCGGAGGCCGCCGATAGCGCCTCGGCACGCGTGCCGATGGAGCGTGCCAGCCCGGAGAACAGGAGCGAGTGAGCCGGGTAGAGGGCGTACCAGTAGAGCAGGCCCCAGACCCCGGCCGGGTGCCAGTGGTTGGACACGGTGATCTGGGTGCCGCCCTCACGCAGCGGCGTGAGCTCGATCTCCAGCACGCCCGAGCCAGGTGCACGCATCCCGAACCACAGGGTCAGGCGCCGCTCCGGCTCGAGCCCGATGACGCGCCAGGAATCGATCATGTCGCCGAGGCGCAGCTCCGTAGGGTGGCGGCGCCCGTAGTTGCGTCCGGGTCCCCCGACCATCCAGTCGAGGGTCTCGCGGAGCTTCCACAGCGTGTTCGCGTAGTAGTAGCGGTTCTTGCCGCCGATAGCGGTGACGACGGACCACACCGCCGCCGGCGAGGCGCTGGTGGTTGCCGAGCCGGAGGCCTTCTTGGCGTAGTAGCTGTAGTCGACCCGGTAGTCCCGGAACATGAAGGCCCCCTCTGTCCAGCGGGCGGCCACGGCGTTCTCTTGCTCGGCGCGGAAGACGGCCTGGACGGCGCTGCGGAAGTCCAGCAGCTGCTGCGGGACCAGCTCGCGGATCTCGCTGTCGTCGGCGGTATAGTCCTCCCGCAGGCCCTCGATGAGGGCGCGTGCGATGGGGGTCGGCACGGCGGTGATCAGGCGGAGCCAGTACGAGGAGAGCTTGGGCGAGAGCAGCGGTACCGAGATGATGCGCGGCGGGCGCCGTCCGGCCTCCTCGGCGAGGATGCGCATCATCTGTGCATAGGTCAGGTGCTCCGGGCCGGCGACATCGAGGATGCGACCGGCGGTCTCCGGGGTCTGCGGTGCCCGCCGCAGATACTCGAGCAGGTCCTGCAGGGCGATGGGGGGCGATCTGGCGAAGACCCAGCGTGGCGTGACCATGACGGGCAGGTGCAGGACCAGGTCACGCATGACCTCGAAGGCGGCGGAGCCGGGGCCGACGATGATCCCGGCGCGCAGCTCGGTCACCGGGACGCGGCCCTCGCGCAGGGTATCCCCGGTCTGTCGCCGGGAGATGATGTGCGCCGAGCTCGCTGACTCGGGGACGAGGCCGCCCAGGTAGACGATCCGCTGCACGCCGGCCTCGGCGGCGGCGTGGGCGAAGTTGCGGGCGGCCTTGATATCCAGCTCCCCGAAGTCCTTACCGGCGCCCATCGAGTGGACGAGGTAGTAGGCGATATCGGCCCCCGCCAGGGCCTCGGCCAGGGTGTCGGGCTTGAAGGCGTCGGCAGCCACAAGCTCCGCCCCCTCCCAGTTGCGGGCGGCCAGGACCTCGCGGTTGCGGGCGATGGCGCGCACGCGGCAGCCAGCGCCTAGTAGCTCGGGGACGAGGTGGGAGCCGATGTAGCCGCTGGCGCCGAATACGGCGTAGAGGGGGGCGGGGGCAGAGGCGTCTTGCGCAGGGGTATCACTATCCATGATGGGGGTTCCGTCATTGGGGGGTTACACGCCCCTAGAATGGTTGAATGGGCTCAGGGATTCATCCACCTGTACCGTGCAGGCCTTGCCGTGGCGTGCCCGAGAGGCGCTATGTCGCAGCTGTCCAGCTTTCCCCGCGAGCTGCCCAGGGCTACCATGAGCTGCGTTTCGGGCCACGCTAGCTGGGAGCTTATCGATGAGCAGCGAGACGGTGAAGTTCGTCCTCGACGAGGCGCGCATCCCGCGCTCCTGGTACAACATTAACGCCGATCTGCCGGTCCCGCTAGCGCCAGCGCGCCATCCGGTCACCAAGGAGCCGCTCTCGCCGACGGATCTGGCGCCGCTCTTCCCGCAGGGGGTCATCGAGCAGGAGCTGAGTACGGAGCGGTCGATCGAGATCCCGGAGCCGGTACGCGATGTCTACCGGCAGTGGCGCCCGTCACCGCTGTACCGGGCGCGCCGCCTGGAGGCGGCGCTCGATACCCCGGCGCGCATCTACTACAAGTACGAGGGCGTCAGCCCCGTAGGGAGCCACAAGCCGAATACCGCCATCCCGCAGGCGTTCTACAACTACGCCGAGGGGGTGCGCCGGATCACGACCGAGACGGGGGCCGGCCAATGGGGGTCGTCGCTAGCGCTGGCCGGCGCCATGTTCGACCTCGATATCGAGGTCTATATGGTCGGCGTCAGCTACCGGCAGAAGCCGTATCGGCGGGCCTTCATGGAGAGCTTCGGAGCGGGGTGCGTCGCCAGCCCCAGCGAGCGTACCGCCTTTGGTCGTGCCGTGCTGGCCGAGAATCCCGAGAGCACCGGCAGCCTCGGTATCGCCATCGGCGAGGCGGTCGAGGAGGCGGCGCAGCGGGGGGACACCCACTACGCCCTGGGCAGTGTCCTCAATCACGTCCTGCTGCACCAGACGGTCACGGGGCTCGAGGCCATGGAGCAGCTGGCGCTGGCCGATGACTACCCGGATACGATCGTCGCCTGTGCCGGCGGCGGTAGCAACTTCGCCGGCATCGTCTTCCCCTTCCTCGGTGAGGCCATGCGCGGCGGTCGCGACGTCGAGACCATCGCCGTGGAGCCGCTGGCCTGCCCGACCCTGACCCAGGGGCGCTTTGCCTACGACTACGGCGATTCCGCGCAGTTGACGCCGTTGACCAAGATGCACACCCTTGGCGCCGGTTTCGTGCCGCCGGGATTCCATGCGGGTGGCTTGCGCTACCACGGCATGGCGCCGCAGATCAGCCACCTGAAGGATCTCGGCTACCTCAAGGCCCGGGCCTACAAGCAGCTCGAGTGCTTTGCCGCGGGGCTGCAGTTCGCCCAGGCCGAGGGGATTATCCCCGCCCCGGAGGCCAACCACGCCGTCAAGGGGGCGATCGACGAGGCGCTGGCGTGCCGCGAGCAAGGGACGTCCAAGGCGATCCTCTTCAATCTGTGCGGCCACGGGAACTTCGACATGCAGGCCTACACCGACTACCTCGCCGGGAACCTCAGCGACCTGGCCGGCAGTGAGGTGGAAGCCGCCATGGCATTGTCGGGGCTGCCCTCGGTGGAGGGCTGACGGGTGCGGTTCCGGCCCCTGGCAGAGGCATCGGCAGACCAGTGAAGGAGGTAAGGAGCTCGGCATGACAAACTGGATCCACGAGGAGCGGGCGCACCTGCTCAAGCAGCTCACCCGGACGACGTGGCAGGCCTCCGGGATCAGCTTCCCGGCGGCCGCCGTCGGCGGGGTTATCGCCTACCTGATCGGCATCCAGCGGGACCTGCTCCCCGGCGCCGAGGGCACCCTGGCGATCTTGATCGTCGCGATCGCCCTGCCGGCGGCCATCTTCGTGCTGGTTGGGGTGCGCCGGGTGCTCTGGACCCGGGCGATCAGCGGCGAGGTGGAGCGGCTGCAGTCGCAGCAGTTCGTGACCCAATACGTGGATACCGTGGGCGCCGCCGGTATGCGCGAGCTCTCCCTGGTGGCGCGCACGCAGGTGGATACTGCCCTGGAGCGCGAGAGGAACGGCGAGCGAGCCACGCCCCGCGAATATGCCGACGCGCTGCGCTATCTCCTGCTCGTCGAGCCGGCCTGATACCGCCCCGCAGTCCCGGTACGTGCCCGGAGCGGTGCACACCGGGCGCCCGGCGGCTCAGGCCGCCGGGCCGCTGCCGTCCTGCCCCCTGTTCTCCTCGTGAACCTCCGTAATCCCGCTGATCTGGTAGCCTGCCACCAGCTGCCAGACGTGGTCGGGCACCATGGATTTCACCCGGCGCGGCGCCACCTGGTGCAGGTGGATGAGGGTCTCGGCGGCCTTCATCTCCAGCCGCGCGCGGGCCAGCTCCAGGCCTCGCGGGCCGACGTACGGCATGAGCCGGCCGACGATGGGGCGCAACCAGTTGGGCATGCCGCGGGTGGGCATCCCGCCAGCCGCGCGCTCGGTATTGTTGATGAATCCCTGGACGGGACCGCGACGCTTGCCCCCGCTGCGCGGCTCGCGGCAGCGGAGCTCGTCGCCGAGCAGCTCGAGCAGCCGCTCGCCGCGCTGGTTGCGCACGATGAGCCACTGCTCGCCGCGGCCGGCCATATAGCCGACGGTCAGATCGGCGAGGGCGTTGGTGTAGTCCACGCAGGTCCGGCAGGTCAGCGGCCAGAAATCGCTAGGCAGCTGGGAGATCGGTAGCTGCAGGAAGGGCATCTCCTCCTTGCCGCCCCCCTGGAAGTGCAGCTCCACGTAGTAGTCGGCCCGGAACTCCAGGTAGTTGACCTGTCCTGGCTCTGCCGTGAGCAGGCCCAGGAACTCGTGGAAGCGCTCGGTGGTGGTATTGTCCGCGCACGGGGTGCCGATGATCTCCAGCCGCTCCAGGCCCAGCTCGTGCTCGAGCACCCGCAGCGGATAGACCTGGCAGGGCAGGGCGATGACGCCCAGACGCCGGTAGCCGCGTGCTCGTGCCGTCTCGAGCAGGGCGAGCAGGGGGGCGTATCCCATGCGCATGCCGCGGCACTCGGCCATCAGCGCTGGCTCGGTGACCAGCGCGGGCTGGGGGTGCCAGCTGTCATCCGGGGCGCCGGTCACGGTCAAGATGGCGTCCACGGTGCCGGTCTCCAGGAGGCGCTCGCCGAGGCGGGTGGTGATGCCGGTCCACTGCGCTCCCGGCCGCGGATGGCGGAGGGCGGCCTGCAGCATGCGCCGGTGTACCCCGAAGTGGAGCTCGTCCGGGTGCTGTCCCGGGTCCCGGGCGCGGCCGTGGACGCGGCGCTCCATGGCGGGATAGTCCGGGCGCAGGAATTGGCAGGCGCGGCCGCAGCGTCCCGGATCCGTGGTCCGGGAGAGCCCGCAATCGGTGCACAGCTCCCGCCATGCAGCTGCTGCGACGGGCGGGGTCTGCATCCCTTCAGCGGGGCTTTGCGGCTGGACCTGGGAAGCGTTTGCCGGTGTCTCCATGGGTGGTGTAGTCCTCCCGTGCGGTGGCGTGGCCAAGCTAGGGGTGCCCGCGTAGCGGGTCAAGTGCGTCACTCGGCGTCGTGGTGGGAGGCCATCAGCCCGTGGCGGCGCAGCTTGGAGTAGAGGCTCTGGCGGCTGAGCCCGAGCAGCTCGGCCGCGGAGGCCCGATTGTTGTGGGTGGCGTGTAGCGCGGTCTCTATGCACATGCGCTCGATCAGGTCCGTGGCCTCACGGACGAGATCGCGCAGCGGTACCTGGCCCACCAGGGCGGTGGTCTGCTCGATGGAGCGGAGCCGCTCATGCTCCCGCAGCTGCCGGTGCGGCTCGGTGCTAGGGCGCAGATCCCGGCCGAGGGCGGCTCGATAGCCGTTGTCGAGCCGCACGACCCGGTAGCGAACGGGCACCGGACTCCCGGTAGCCTCCCGGTGGCAGACCGTGAGCCCCCCTGCGGCTGTCTCATGGCCGCTCAGCAGGCTAGCGATCGCTTCCCGCCCCGGGGCAGTGGCCACGTCAACCCAGCGCTTGCCGATCCAGTCCGTTGACGCCTGCAGCGCCGGGTCCTCGCTGCTCAGCGCTAGATCACGGATGACGCCCTCGTGATCGAGCACGAGGGTGATGTCGACGGCCGCCGCGAGAAGCTCGCCTACGGTCTCCGCCGACAGGCCATCCAGTGTCTGCCTTGGCGCGCTCATCGGTTGCAAAAACGGCTGTCCTCAGGGCGTCGTCTCTAGGCCTTTCCGGCTTGGGGGCGTTGAATGTAGACGAATTTCATCGGGAATAGGTATGGGCCAGTTATTTCCCTAGATTTTGGCTGCGCGATTCAAGAAAAACATGCATGGTTGCGACGACGTGTCCGTTTACGGGACTGATGCCTGTACGTACATCTGAAAGCCTGTGTCAATTAGGCGTTACGTCCAGGTAGCTTGACACGCCCCGAGGGCGGCTTTAGATTCAATTCTGAGTTCCACCTTCCTGATCGCTGGGATAAGCGCAAAGGAGCGTCAGCGCCCTATGAGAGCGCCTCCACCCGGGCTATATACCGAGGAGCAGCGGCGCCGCCGCGACGCCTCGCCGTGGACACTGGTCCAGGGGATTCTTGCCCCGACGCAGTTCCTGGTTTTCCTGCTCAGCCTGGCCCTGGTCCTGTGGTATTTGGCCACAGGAGATCTGCTGGCGTGGGCGGCCTGGTCCGTGGTTATCAAAACCCTGGTCCTCTACACCATCATGATCACCGGGGCTATCTGGGAGAAGGACGTATACGGGCATTATCTCTTCGCGCCCGCCTTTTTCTGGGAGGATGTCTTCAGCATGGCTGTCATCCTCCTGCACACGGCCTATCTGGTGGTCTGGTTCGGGGATATGTTCACCCACGCGCAGCAGATGGCTGTCGCGCTGGCGGCCTATGCGGCCTACGCGATCAATGCCACGCAGTTCCTGCTCAAGCTGCGTGCTGCCCGGCGCCAGGGCGAGCAGATGCGCGCAGCCGAAGAGGGGGCCGCTGAATGAGCGATAGCGACAACACCGGCTGTGATGCCGCCTACTGCCGAGGCGGGCTGGTCCAGGAGGAGGGGCAGCGGCAGGTCTTCTGCGGGCTGACCAGCATCGTCTGGCTGCACCGCAAGATGCACGACGCCTTCTTCCTGGTTGTCGGCTCGCGCACCTGTGCCCACCTGCTCCAGTCTGCTGCCGGGGTGATGATCTTCGCCGAGCCGCGCTTTGCGACCGCTATCCTCGGCGAGCGCGACCTGGCGGGCCTGGCCGATTGCAACGAGGAGCTGGATCGCGTGGTCCACGAGCTCCTCGAGCGCCGTCCGGAGATCCGCACCCTGTTCCTCGTCGGCTCCTGCCCCTCGGAGGTCATCAAGCTGGACCTGAGCAAGGCCGCCGAGCGGCTGACTGCCGCTCACGAGGGGCGGGTGCGGGTGCTCTCCTACTCGGGTAGCGGCCTGGAGACGACGTTCACCCAGGGCGAGGATCAGTTCCTAACCACGCTCGTCGAGCAGCTGCCCGCCAAGCAGGATGAGGCGCCGTCGCTGATCGTCCTCGGTACGCTGGCCGAGGTGGTGGAGGATCAGCTCCACCGGCTGCTTGAGGAGCTGGGTATCGGGCCGGTGCACTTCCTGCCGCCGCGCAGCAGCGACGATCTCCCGCCCGTGGGTCCCGGCACGCGAGTCATGCAGGCCCAGCCGTTCACGGGCGAGGCTACGCGTGCGCTTATTCGCCGCGGCGCAGAGCGGGTGGATGCCCCGTACCCTCTAGGCGTCGAGGGCACGCTCGCCTGGCTGCGGGCAGCGGCCCACGCCTTCGGGGTATCGGATGAGCGGGTCGATGCCGTTACCGAGGCGCCCGTCGAGCGGGCCCGGGCGGCGCTGGCGCCCCAGCGCGAGACCCTGGCAGGCAAGCGGATTACCTTCCTGCCGGACTCGCAGCTGGAGCTGCCCCTGGCGCGGTTCCTGGCCCAGGAGTGCGGTATGGAGCTGGTGGAGGTGGCGACCCCGTACTTCGATCGCGAGTGCCACGGCGTGGAGCGCGATGCCCTCGGAGAGGAGGTACGCCTGATCGAGGGCCAGGATGTCGACCGCCAGCTCGAGCGGCTGCGCGCCGACAGCCCGGACCTGACCGTCTGCGGGCTGGGGCTGGCCAACCCGCTGGAGGCGGAAGGGCTGCGGACCAAGTGGTCCATCGAGCTGGTCTTCTCGCCCATCCAGGGCTTCGAGCAGGCTGGTGACCTCGCTGAGCTGTTCGCTCGGCCGCTAGTCCGGCACGCGACGCTGAAGGTGTAGGGATGCAGCTGACACTCTGGAGCTACGAAGGTCCCCCCCATGTCGGCGCCCTGCGCGTGGCGGCCTCGATGACGGGGGTGCACTGCGTCCTCCACGCCCCGCAGGGCGATACCTACGCCGATCTGCTGTTCACCATGATCGAGCGCCGCCCGGCGCGTCCCCCCGTCACCTACACTACCTTCAACGCCCGGCACCTGAGCCGCGACACGGCCGAGCTGGTGCGCGAGACCGTCGCGGCCGCCTACGAGCGCTACCAGCCGCAGGCCCTGCTGGTGGGAGACTCCTGCACAGCGGAGCTGCTCCAGGATCAGCCGGCGGATCTGGCGCGGGGCATGGATCTGCCGGTGCCGGTGATCGGCCTGGAGCTGTCGGCCTACGCCCGCAAGGAGGACTACGGCGCCAGCGAGGCCTTCTATCAGCTGGTCCGCGCCATGGTGGATGACCGGGGGGATCGGGCCGAGGAGCGGCCTGCCGGGGAGGCCCCGCGGGCCAATATCCTGGGGCCGACCTCCCTGGGGTTCCGGTGCCGGGACGATGTCCAGGAGGTCACCAAGCTGCTCGATCTCCTCGGTGTCGAGGTCAACGTCGTGGCGCCCCTCGGGGCCAGCTCGGACGACCTGCGCCGCATCCCCGAGGCCGATCTCAATATCTGCCTCTACCCCGAGGTGGCCCGGACCACCTGCGAGTGGCTGCAGCGTCGGCTCAGGCAGCCGATGGCCACCACTGTCCCCCTGGGGCTGGGCGGTATCCGCGACTTCCTGCGCGAGGTCGGCGAGGCCCTGGGCCTGGATCCTAGCGCCGCCGTGGCGCAGGCCTCGGCCCGCATGGCGTGGTACAGCCGCTCCGTGGACTCCAACTACCTGACCGGCAAGCGCGTATTCATCTTCGGCGATGCCACCCACGCCGTGGCCGCAGCGCGCATCGCCAGCGAGGAGCTCGGCTTCCGGGTGGTCGGGCTGGGGACCTACGCCCGCGAGCAGGCGCGGGAGGTCCGCCAGGCGGCCAAGGCGTACGGCCTCGATCCGCTGATCACCGATGACTACCTGGAGGTCGAGCAGGCCGTCTCCGAGGCGGCGCCGGAGCTGGTCCTCGGGACGCAGATGGAGCGGCACATCGCCAAGCGGCTGGGGGTGCCCTGCGCCGTGATCTCCGCGCCGGCCCATGTGCAGGATTTCCCGGCCCGCTACGCCCCGAACATGGGGCTGGAGGGGGCCAACGTCATCTTCGATACCTGGGTCCATCCGTTGATGATGGGGCTCGAGGAGCACCTCCTCGGGATGTTCAAGGAGGACTTCGAGTTCTCGGCCGAGGTCCCCTCGCACGTTGACTCGGCCGGCGCGCCGGCGGAGGCGGGGGGTTCCGGGGAAGATGCCGATACGGCGACCGTCGCTGCCGAGGCGGAGGATGACGCCGAGCTACGCTGGACGCCGGAGGCCGAGGCCGAGCTCAAGAAGATCCCGTTCTTCGTGCGAGGCAAGGCCCGGCGCAACACCGAGCGCTTCGCCGCCGATCGAGGCATTGCGACCATAACAGTGGAGACGATCTACGATGCCAAAGCCCACTTCAGTCGCTGACCCGACGCCGGTGCGCGTCGCCATCATCACGCTGGACAATCACATGGCGGGCGCCGTGGAGCGTGCGCGACCGGCGCTGCAGCTGGATATACCCGGCCTCGAGCTGTCCTACCACGCCGCCTCGGACTGGAATAACAACCAGGCGGCGCTGGAGCGGGCCCGGGCGCGGATCGCGGAGGCGGATATCATCGTCGCCACGATGCTCTTCATGGAGGAGCACATCGAGCCGGTCCTCGAGGACCTCAAGGCTCGGCGCGACGACTGCGATGCCTTGCTGGCCATCATGTCCGCTAGCGAGGTGATGAAGCTTACCCGTATGGGCAAGTTCACCATGGACGGCGCCACCAAGGGGCCGATGTCGCTGCTCAAGAAGTTGCGCGGCAAGAAGGGCAAGGCGGATCAGGACGAGGACGACGACAGCAGCTCGGGGGAGAAGCAGGCCGCAATGCTGCGCCGCATCCCCCGGATCCTGCGCTTTATCCCCGGTACGGCCCAGGACGTGCGTGCCTATTTCTTGACCTGGCAGTACTTCCTGTCCAGCTCGGACGAGAATGTCGAGAACATGGTGCGGTTCCTGGTCAACCGCTACGCCGACGGCCCGCGCAGCGGGATCCGCGGGACGCTGGCAGTCCAGGATCCGGTCGAGTACCCCGATGTTGGCATCTACCACCCCCGCATGGAGCGGCGTATCGGCAGCGATCCGCGGCAGCTGCCGGCGCCTGCCGCCGGCGAGGCGAGGGGGACGGTCGGGCTCCTGCTGATGCGCTCCTACGTGCTCGCCGGCGACTCGGCCCACTACGACGGGGTGATCGAGGTGCTGGAGAGCCGCGGCTACCGGGTCATCCCGGCGTTCGCTAGCGGGCTCGACAACCGGCCCGCCGTGCAGCGGTTCTTCATGCAGGACGGCCGCGCCGCCGTGGATGCGGTGATCTCCCTGACCAGCTTCTCCCTCGTCGGCGGACCGGCCTACAACAAGGCTGGCGCTGCCGAGAAGCTGCTCCGCCAGCTGGACGTGCCGTATCTCAACGCCCAGGCCCTGGAGTTCCAGTCCCTGGAACAGTGGGAGGCCTCGGACCGCGGCCTGACGCCGGTAGAGACGACCATGATGGTGGCCATCCCCGAGCTCGATGGCGCCACCGGGCCGATGGTCTTCGCCGGCCGCGCCGCAGTGCCCGGAGCCGACGGGGTCTGCCGCATGGAGGCCCACCACGAGCGGGCCGCCACGCTGGCCGCGCGGGTGGACCGGCTGGTGCAGCTGCGGCGCAGCGAGCGCAGCGAGCGCCGGCTCAGCATCGTGATCTTCAGCTTCCCGCCGGAAGCGGGGGCCCTCGGCTCGGCCGCCTACCTGTCGGTGTTCGCCTCGCTCTACAATACCCTGGTGGAGCTGCGCGACGCCGGCTACCAGGTGGAGCTCCCGGCCTCGGTGGATGAGCTGCGCGACCGCATCATCAAGGGCAACGCCAACGCCTACGGCGCCCACGCCAACGTGCACAAGCGGGTCACGGTGGACGACTACGTC
>CAJXLI010000005.1 GCA_913055575.1 uncultured Ectothiorhodospiraceae bacterium | reverse complement strand
AAATTTCCAAAAGATCCGGACTGGCCGTCAGCCGCTTTCGCAGCGGATAACTGATTTCGAAATGGACAAACCCGCTGTGCCCCATGCTTTGTAAAACATTGCCGCTGATGTTCGTCGTGCCCCCGAGTTCACGGACTTCCAGCGGATAGACGGCGATATTGAATTGGGTCTGCCCCAGGCAATTTTTCAGTTCGAATATGGCCGGCGGCAGGATGGCGCTGCCGCTGCTGATGATCACATCGGCCTGCCGGCCGGCTTCGGTTTTGCGCTTTTTACTGGCAAAGCCGTGGATCTGTACCAGCCGGCCCCTGGGAAAGACGTCGGCAAACGCCCGCGTATAGGCGACAAAATAGGTGTCTTCGGCATGGGCCATATCCTGCTGCTGCCCTTTACTCCCGTCTTCGGCGTATCGTGGCATGGTATTAAGCGCCCCGCCGACAAATTCACCGGCAGACAGCAACGCCATCCCGATGTCGCCGGTCCGCAGGTCCTTTTGCCCGTGCGGCACCATCAGGGCGGTACGGCTTTCCGGCCGGGCGGCAAACAGGTAGAACCCGCGCCCCTTTTTGGCCCCATCCTCCATGACGGCAACATATCGCCGTCCGTCCTGCCGGACGGCAACGGCACGAAAACCCAGGGTTTTCCACGCCGGGTTTTCAGCCTCGTCTTCGAAAAAAGCGCCGGCAAACATCTGCGAAAACAACCGACGGGCGCGGGCCATTTCCGCGTCATCGGGATGGTAAAACGTGCTTCCGCCCCGGGCCTGGCTGTAGAGCTCGGCGATTTTCGTTGGCGGCCCGGCGCAAGCCTCCGGCTGCGGGAAGCTAAGCAGCAACCCGGCCAGTGCGCACAAAAACAATGATTTCATCCATTTCATGGCCTGATCGGCTCCTTTTTCATCGTGCGTTCGGGAAAACGGCCGGGCAGCACCCGATACATCTGCAAATATCCATCCGGCCCGCTGACACGTTCGATATTGACCCGGTACTGGCCCGGCGGCAGGTCGTCGCCGAACGGGTAGAAAAATGTCTGTCCGGTTGTCACGAATTCGGTTTCGGATTGCATCACCGGTACCTTTTTGCTTTCTTCGGGCGGGGTGACGACAAACTTGCGTTCAAGCAGGCTCAATTGTTTATAAGGCCCCAGCGGGCGATCGATGGCCGGGGCAAGTTCAACCCGGAAAACCGATTGCCCGGTTTCGGCAGAAGGGAAAAACCACTTCAGGGAAAGGTTTTCTTTGCCGGCGGTCTGTTTGTAAAAATCAAAGGACAGCCCCTCGCCGTCGATGCGATTGGCAAAGCGCAGCAGTCGGGCCGGGGGTTTTGACACGACATGATTCAAGTAGACCTGCGTTTTGTCCGGGGCTGTGATCCGGATGTGGTTTGCTCCCGAAAACACGGGCGGCAGCGTCCACCGCCCCCGCGGGCCGGTTATGGCGTGGGTAAAATGCAGACGGCCGTTGACAAAGCATTGAATCGATGCGTCGTGGTCCGTGTCATCAGCGAAATAGACCAGGTCCGGCCGGATGACGTTTAACGCCGCCGGGGACTGCAGTTCGACGGACTCGCGACGGTTTACGGCAATGGAGGCGTAGGCTGCGTTCAACGCTTCTTCTCGCAGGGGCTGGCCGGTATCGCGGGGCGCAAACAAAAACGCCCCGCTCCAGTCGCCGGCCGGTCGAAACGCCTCCCAGCGGTATTGGCCTTTCAACAGCCGGGGGTCGCGTTCGGGCGGATGATACTGGAGCGTGAGCAGGATCGAACGATGGTTGATGTAAAGCGCACGATAGTTTTCCGGGGAAAACAGAAACCAGGTGGGCTGACCTTCCGCGTGCCGGGTCTTTGCGTAATAATCTTGCGGCACCCGGGTCGTTTTGGGCAATTTCAGCGGGCGGTTGTAACCGGTGACCAGTACGCGCTCCGGTGCGTAAATCCGGACTTTCGAGATGTTTTCGGGCAGCAGAAAATACCGCGACACCGGTTTGCTGACATAAGCCGCTTCTTGCTGCCGGGCCGGACCCGCGGGATACGCTCGCCGGTCTGCATCACGTCCTCGATGCGCAGCAGCAGGCGCCGGCCGAGCTTGCCGCCGGGGTGGGAACGGGCGAAGTCCTCGGCGGTGAACCCCCGGCTGTCGAGCAGGGCGACGGCTAGGGCGTCGCCTGCGGCGAGGGTCGCCGTGGTGCTCGCCGTAGGGGCCAGGCCCAGGGGGCAGGCCTCCTGCTCGACGCCCACGTCCAGGTGCGCGGTGGCCGCCTCCGCCAGGGTGGAGCCGGGGCGGCCGGTCAGGGCGATGAGCGGCACCCCGAGGCGCTTGATGAGCGGCAGGAGGGCGGTGATCTCGTCCGTCTCGCCGGAGTTGGAAAGGGCGACGATCACGTCGTCGGCGGTGATCATGCCCAGGTCGCCGTGGCTCGCCTCGCCGGGGTGGACGAAGAAGGCCGGCGTGCCGGTGCTCGCCAGGGTGGCGGCGATCTTGGAGCCGATGTGCCCGGACTTGCCCATGCCGGTGACGATGACCCGGCCGCGGCAGGCGAGCATATACCGGCACGCCTCGCTGAACGACGGGCCGAGCCGCTCGGCGAGACGGGTGACGGCGTCCGCCTCGAGCCGGAGCACGGCGCGGCCGAGGGCCTGGAGCCGCTCACCGGAGCCCGGCTCCGTATCGCCGGCCTGGTGCTGCTCGATCAGGGTGTGTATAGGGGTCATGCGTCTATTCTACCCCAAGCCTCCGCTGCTCCGGGTGCAATTGACGGTCTCTCCGGCGAGATTGATACTGCCGGCATCCTGGAGGAAAGGATCGAGCCATGACCGCCGTAGAACAAGGTGACCCCCTCGCTGCCGTGCGCGGGCTGCACTTCCGGCGCGGGGGGCGGTCGATCTTCGACGGCGTGGACATGACCATCCGGCGTGGTCAGGTCACCGCCATCATGGGCCCGAGCGGCAGCGGCAAGACGACGCTGCTGCGGTTGCTCGGCGGACAGCTCCACCCCCAGGGCGGCACCGTGGAGGTGATGGGCCAGGAGGTCCCCGCCCTGGGCAGGCGGGCGCTGTACCAGCTGCGCCAGCAGATGGGCATCCTCTTCCAGAGCGGCGCCCTGTTTACGCACCTGTCCGTATTCGAGAATGTCGCCTTCCCCGTGCGTGAGCACACCAGCCTGCCCGAGTCGCTGCTGGAGACCCTGGTCTTGCTCAAGCTCGAGGCGGTGGGGCTGCGCGGTGCCCGCCACCTGATGCCATCGGAGCTCTCCGGCGGCATGGCCCGGCGGGTAGCGATGGCCCGCGCCATCGCCCTGGATCCGGTGCTGCTCATGTACGACGAGCCCTTCGCGGGGCAGGATCCGATCACGATGGGCGTCCTGGTGGACCTTATACGGCGGCTCAATGACACCCTCGGGCTGACCTCCGTGGTCGTCTCCCACGACGTCTCTGAGACGCTGGCCATCGCCGACTACGTCTATCTGCTGGCCGACGGGGCGCTGGTGGCGGAGGGCAGCCCGGCTAGCCTGCAGGCCTCGGCGGAGCCCTCGGTGCGGCAGTTCCTCGACGCCCGCCCGGATGGCCCGGTGCCGTTCCACTACCCGGCCCCGGATCTGGCCGCGGACCTGGCGGGGAGGGGGGCACCGTGATCGGGCTGCTGCGGATGCTGGGCGCCCGGACCCTGGAGGGGCTGCGCGGGCTGGGCGAGGCGGTCCTGCTCGTGGCGCGCATCCTGCGTGCAGCGCCGGCGGTGGCGCTGCGCCCGCGGCTGCTGATCGAGCAGCTCTACGCCGTTGGCGTCCAGTCCATGGTGATCATCCTGGTCTCGGCGCTGTTCATCGGCATGGTCCTTGGCCTGCAGGGCTACTACACCCTCGCCGATTTCGGGGCTACCGAGGCCGTCGGGACCATGGTGGCGCTGTCCCTGGTCCGCGAGCTCGGCCCGGTGGTCACGGCGCTGCTCTTCGCCGGGCGAGCCGGCTCGTCCCTGACCGCGGAGGTAGGGCTGATGAAGGCCACCGAGCAGCTCTCCAGCATGGAGATGATGGCGGTGGATCCGGAGCGGCGCATCCTGGCGCCGCGGTTCTTCGCCGCGTTGATCGCCGTCCCCCTGCTCACCGCGGTGTTCAGCGTGATCGGGATCCTCGGCGGCTACCTGGTCACGGTGGGTATGATCGGGGTCGACAGCGGCCCCTTCTGGTCCAATATGCAGAACGCCGTCACGATCCGGGATGATATCCTCAACGGCGTGATCAAGAGCGCCGCCTTCGGCCTCCTCGCCGGCTGGATCACCCTCCACAAGGGCTACACGGCGGTGCCGACATCCAGCGGGGTGAGCAGGGCGACCACGCGCGGCGTGGTGCACGCCTCCCTCGCCGTGCTCGGGCTCGACTTCCTGCTCACCGCGCTGATGTTCGAATGACGGAGCACAGGGTATGAATCAGCGGCTCGTGGAGATTGGGGTAGGGTTGTTCGTGGCTGCCGGCCTGGCCGCGCTGCTGGTCCTGGCCCTCCAGGTCAGCGGCCTGGCGGAGCTGCGCCAGGGCACCGGCTACCAGGTTACCGCCAAGTTCGAGAATGTGGGCAGCCTGCGCGAGCAGGCGCCGGTCAGCATGGCGGGCGTCCGCATCGGGCGCGTCGAGGCTATCGAGCTGGATCCGGCGAGCCACCGGGCGACCGTGCATATGCGCATCAAGGAGCGCTACGACAGCATCCCGGAAGACAGCACGGCGGCCATCTACACCGCTGGCCTGCTAGGCGAGCAGTACGTGGGCCTGCAGCCCGGCTGGGAGAGCGAGTCCCTGGATGACGGCGACCGTATCGCGGATACGCAGTCCGCCGTCGTGCTCGAGCGGCTCCTCGGCCAGTTCCTCACGAACACCCAGGAGTAGGGACGTGCCGGCGGCGCTTGGAGGTAGTGAAGATGCTCAGGTATAGATGGCTCGGCGGCATCGGGCTCGCCCTGGCGGCGGCCCTGGCCCTGGCCGGTGCGACGGTGGCCCAGTCGGCCGGCCCGGAGACGGTCGTGGATGAGGTCACCCACGAGCTCCTGGAGGTGCTCGATGAGCGCGGCGAGGCGCTCAGCGACGATCCGGTGGCCCTCTACGAGGCGCTGGCGCCGCTCATCGAGCCGCACATCGCCTACGACCGGATCGGTGCGCACATCCTCGGCCCGTACTGGCGCAAGGCCGACGCCGAGACGCGGCAGCGGTTCATCCGCGAGTTCCAGCGCAGCCTGCTGCGGACCTACGCCTCCCGCATGGAGGACTACCAGGGGGATGTGGCGATCCGCATCCTCGGTAGCCGGCCCCGGGATGGCGGCGCCCAGGTGGGCATGGAGGTCGATACCGGCAGCGGTAGCCCGACGCGCATCCTGTATCGCCTGGAGCAGCAGGATGGCGCCTGGAAGCTGGTGGATGTCACCGCCGAGGGCGTGAGCCTGATCCACAATTACCGCGAGGACTTCCGGTCCCGGCTGCGGGAGAAGGATCTTGAGACGGTGATTGACGAGATGGCTGCGCGCAACCGGGAGCTCGGTTTCGAATGAGCCTTGCCAGCCTCGAGCGCGGCGCCGACGGCACCCTGCGCCTGGCCGGTGCGCTGGATTTCGCCAATGCGCCTGTGCTGTGGCGCCAGGGCCGGGCGATCTTCGAGGCGGGCGGGGCGGTGAGCCGGGAGATCGACCTGGCCGCCGTCGAGCGCACCGACAGCGCCGGCGTGGCGCTGCTCATCGATTGGACCCGGCAGGCGCGCGCGCAGGGCGGCAACCTGCGGCTGCGCCACGTGCCGCAGCAGATGCTCGCCATCGTCCAGGCGAGCGGGGTGCAGGCGGTGTTCGATATCGCCGACGACCCGGCCTGAATCGCGTATAATTCAGCGCCCTGCAGCGGGAGTCGCGGCCAGCGTCGGAAGGAGAGGCCCCCATGATGGAGCCCGAAGAGATCGAGAGCCTGGTGCGTGCCGAACTCGGCGATGCCCAGGTCCAGGTTCGCGGCGACGGCCGCCACTTCCAGGCCCTCGTGGTTACCCCGGCCTTCGAGGGGGTCTCGCGCATCAAGCGCCACCGTATGGTCCTCGATCCCCTGCGGGCGCACCTCGACAGGGATGCGCTGCACGCCATCTCCCTGCGCACCCTGACCCCGGGCGAGCACGAGTCCGAGCAGCAGGCGGGGTAGCCCTATGGAGCGCTTGCTCATCCGGGGCGGCACTCCGCTGTGCGGCGAGATCCGGATCTCCGGGGCCAAGAACGCGGCCCTGCCGGTCATGGCGGCGACCCTGCTCGCGGATGGGCCGACCATCGTCGGCAATATCCCCCACCTCCACGACGTCACCACCACCATGGAGCTGCTCGGGCGCCTGGGGGTGGAGCTGACCGTCCACGAGGGCATGGAGGTGGAGGTCAATACGGCGACCATCAAAAGCCTCCAGGCCCCCTACGAGCTGGTCAAGACCATGCGGGCCTCCATCCTCGTCCTCGGCCCCTTGCTGGCGCGCTTCGGGGAGGCGGAGGTGTCCCTGCCCGGCGGCTGCGCCATCGGCTCGCGGCCGGTCGATATCCACGTGGACGGGCTGCGCGCCATGGGCGCCGAGATCGAGGTGGCGGACGGCTACATCAAGGGCCGTGCCGGGCGGCTGCGGGGGGCGCACATCCGCATGGACCTCGTTAGCGTCACCGGCACCGAGAACCTGATGATGGCGGCGGCCCTGGCCCACGGCACCACGGTGCTGGAGAACGCCGCCCGTGAGCCCGAGGTGATCAATCTGGCCACATGCATCAACGCCATGGGCGGCCGCGTCCGGGGCGCCGGCACCTCGACGCTGACGATCGAGGGCGTGGAGCGGCTGTACGGCGTCCACCACCGCGTGCTGCCGGACCGGATCGAGACCGGTACCTACCTGGTCGCGGCCGCCATGACGGGCGGCGAGGTGCGGCTCAAGGATACGGCCCCGGCGCTGGTAGCGCCCCTCCTCGACAAGCTGCGCGACAGCGGCGCCGAGGTGGAGGCCGGCCGCGACTGGGTGGCCCTGCGCATGCGCGGCCGCCCCCGGGCCGTAGACCTGCAGACGGCGCCCTATCCGGGCTTTCCCACGGATATGCAGGCGCAGTTCTGCGCCCTCAACGCCATCTCCACCGGGGCGGGCTCGGTCACCGAGGGGGTCTTCGAGAACCGCTTCATGCACTGCCTGGAGATGCAGCGCATGGGCGCCGATATCCGGATCGAGGGGGCTACGGCGCAGATCCGCGGTGTCGAGCGGCTGACCGCCGCGCCGGTGATCGCGACCGATCTGCGCGCCTCGGCCAGCCTGGTGCTGGCCGGCCTGGTAGCCGAGGGCGAGACCCGAGTGGACCGCATCTACCACATCGATCGCGGCTACGAGTGCATCGAGGAGAAGCTTGCCCAGCTCGGGGCCGACATCCAGCGTGTCCCCGACTAGCCCAGGACCCCAACGGAGACCGAGTGACGACCATGAGCCGAATGCTGACCCTCGCCCTGTCGAAGGGGCGGATCTTGGAGGAGACCCTGCCGCTGCTGGCGCGCTGCGGGATCGAGCCGCAGGAGGACCCGGACGCCAGCCGCCGGCTGATCATCGGCACGAACCGTGACGACGTGCGGCTGCTGGTGGTGCGCGCCTCGGACGTGCCCACCTACGTCGAGCACGGCGGCGCCGACCTGGGGGTGGCCGGGCGCGACGTGCTCCTGGAGCACGGCGGCGAGGGGCTCTACGACCCGGTGGATCTGGGTATCGCCCGCTGCCGGCTCATGGTCGCCGGGCCCCCGGACGGCCCGCCTGCCGGGCGGCGGCCGCGGGTGGCGACCAAGTTCGTCCACCTGGCGCGGCAGCACTTCGCCGAGCAGGGCCGCCAGGCCGAGATCATCAAGCTCTACGGCTCCATGGAGCTGGCGCCCCTGGTGGGCATGGCGGACCTGATCGTGGATCTAGTGGACACCGGCAACACCTTGCGCGCCAACGGCCTGGCGCCGCTGGAGCCGATCACGGAGATCAGCTCCCGGCTGGTCGTGAACAAGGCCTCGCTGAAGACGAGCCCCGGGGGGGTCGGCGCGCTGATCGACGATCTAGCCGACGCGTCGCAGGCCGCAGCAGCCAGCTAACGGACGCCACGCAGACGAGAGGGGACAGCCATGGTCGAGATCAAGCGGGTGAGCACCACGCAGCCCGACTTCTGGGACAGCCTCGAGGCCCTGACCAGCTGGGGCAGCCAGCCGGGTGCTGCCGTCGAGCGGCGCGTCGCCGAGGTCGTCGACGGCGTGCGCAGCGGTGGTGACGCGGCGTTGCTCGACTATACGCGCCGGCTCGACGGCCGGGCGGCCGAATCGGTGGCGGAGCTGGAGGTGCCGGCCGCGGAGATGGCTGCTGCTTTCGAGCGTATCGCCCCGGAGAGACGCGAGGCCCTGGAGCAGGCCGCCGAGCGGATCCGCGCCTACGCCGAGCACCAGCGCCTGAGCTCCTGGGCGTACGAGGACGCCGACGGCAACCGGCTGGGCCAGCAGGTCAGCGCGCTGGACCGGGTCGGGGTCTATGTCCCCGGCGGCAAGGCGGCCTACCCCTCGTCGGTGTTGATGAGCGCCGTCCCGGCGCGGGTCGCCGGGGTCGGGGAGATCACCATGACAGTGCCGGCGCCAGACGGCGAGCTCTCGCCGCTGGTGCTCGCAGCCGCCCACGTCGCCGGCATCGACCGGATCCTGACGCTTGGCGGGGCGCAGGCGGTGGCGGCGCTGGCCTACGGCACCGAGACCGTGCCCAGCGTGGACAAGATCGTCGGCCCCGGTAACGCCTACGTCGCCGAGGCCAAGCGCCGGGTCTATGGCGTGGTGGGCATCGACATGATCGCCGGTCCCTCCGAGGTGCTGATCATCAGCGACGGCCAGGCGGATCCCGAGTGGATCGCCATGGATCTGTTCTCCCAGGCCGAGCACGACGAGGAGGCCCAGGCCCTGCTGGTCTGCCCGGACTTCGTCTTCCTCGACCAGGTTCAGGCGGCCATGGAGCGCCTGCTGCCGGACCTGGAGCGCTCGGAGATCATCCGCGCCTCGCTGGCCGAGCGCGGCGCCCTGATCTGCGTCCGCGATCTGCAGGAGGCGCAGCAGGTCGCCAACTACGTGGCCCCGGAGCACCTGGAGCTGTCGGTGGCCGAGCCGGACCAGCTGGTCGGCGGCATCCGCCACGCCGGCGCCATCTTCCTGGGCCACTACAGCGCCGAGGCCCTCGGCGACTACTGCGCCGGGCCCAACCACACCCTGCCCACCTCGCGCACTGCCCGGTTCGCCTCGCCGCTCGGCGTCTACGACTTCCAGAAGCGCTCGACGACCCTCTGCTGCTCGCCGCAGGGGGCCGCGAGGCTGAGTCGCCCCGCTGCGGAGCTCGCCCGGGGCGAGGGGCTGACGGCCCACGCCCGCTCCGCCGACTACCGTGGCCAGCAGGAGGGCAGCAGTGAGTGACGCCGCCGCGCGCGCCGCCCGCTGGGTGCGGCCCCAGGTCCAGTCGCTGACCGGCTACCGCGTGGCCGATCCGGGGGAGGTCATCAAGCTGGACGCCATGGAGAACCCCTGGCCTTGGCCGGGGGCGCTGGAAGAGGCCTGGCTGGAGCGCCTGCGCACGGTGGCCATCAACCGCTATCCCGATGCGGCGGCACGCGAGCTCAAGCCGCTGCTCCGCGATGGCCTCGGCGTCCCGGCGGACGCCGGGTTGCTCCTCGGCAACGGCTCCGACGAGCTCATCCAGCTCATCGACCTGGCGGTGGCCGGCAGCGGCCGTACCGTCCTGGCCCCGGCGCCGAGCTTCGCCATGTACCGGATCATCGCCGAGGTCACGGGTGCCACGTACGCCGAGGTCCCGCTGGGGCCGGATTTCGAGCTCGACCTGCCGGCGACCCTGGAGGCCCTGGCGGCCTATCAGCCCGCGGTGACCTACCTGGCGCACCCCAACAATCCCACCGGCAACGGCCTGGACCTGGATGCCGTGGCCGAGGTGGTGGCGCAGGCGGACGGCCTGGTGGTGGTCGATGAGGCCTACGCCCCCTACGCCGATACCACCTTCCTGCCGCGGGTGCTCGACCACCCCAATTGCCTGCTCCTGCGGACGCTCTCCAAGGTCGGCCTGGCCGGCCTCCGGGTGGGCGCGCTCATCGGCCATCCCGCCTGGCTGGAGGAGCTGGAGAAGTGCCGGCTCCCCTACAATCTGAGCGTCCCAGCCCAGGCGAGCGCCGCCTTCGCCCTGGAGCACCGGCAGGCCCTGGATCGGGCGGTGTCCCACGTGCTCGCGGAGCGCGGGCGGCTGGCGGAGGCGCTGCCGGCGGTGCCCGGTGTCCAGCAGGTCTGGCCGACGCAGACCAATTTCCTCACCTTCCGTGTCCCGCCCGGGTGCGGAGAGGCGGTGTACCGCGGGCTACTGGAGCGGGGGGTGCTGATCAAGTCCCTCCACGGCAGCCACCCGCGGCTGGCGGACTGCCTGCGGGTGACCGTGGGCCGGCCGGAGGAGAATGACCGCTTCCTGGAGGCCCTGGCGGAGGCCCTCGCGGCGGCGTAGGCGATCCCGGGAGCCGGGCCTGGCGCCCGGGCGGCGTCGTGTCGGCCCGGCTCAGCGCTGGCCCGGCTGGCGCGGCTGCGCCATCTCCGGGCGATCGCCGAGCGTAACCTGGCTGGAGAATCGCTCGCCGTCCCGGTAGCCGGTGACCGCCATCTCCGTGCCCGGTGCGCCTCGGCTCGCCGCCCGCAGCAAGTCCTGCACGTCGCGGATCGCGCGCTCGCCGAGCCGGGTGATGACATCGCCCGGCTGGATACCGGCGCGGTCCGCTGGCCCTCCGGGAAAGACGTCCGTGACGCCGACGCCCTCGGTGTCGGGGGCGACCCCGAACGACTCGGCTAGCGCCGGGGTGAGCCGCTGGGCCTGGACCCCGAGCCAGCCGCGTACTACCCGGCCGTGCTCGATCAGGTCGGCCGTGACCGTCTGCGCGATCCCTGCCGGGATGGCGAAGCCGATCCCCTGGGAGCCGCCGCTATCGCTGAAGATGGCTGTGTTGATGCCCACCAGGTCCCCTCGGGCGTCGATCAGCGCCCCGCCGGAATTGCCGGGGTTGATCGCCGCATCGGTCTGGATGAAGTTCTCGAAGGTGGACAGGCCGAGCTGATCCCGGCCGGTGGCGCTGATGATCCCCTGCGTTACCGTCTGCCCGACCCCGAAGGGGTTGCCGATGGCGAGGACGACGTCGCCGACCCGGGCCTGGCCATCCTCGGCGAAGGTGATCACCGGCAGCTCCGCGGCGTCGATACGCAGCACCGCCAGGTCCGTCGCCGGGTCCCGGCCGACCACGGTGGCCGCCCGCTGGCGGCTGTCGGCGAGCAGGACCTGGATCTGCTCGGCGTTGTCGATGACGTGGTGGTTGGTCACCACGTAGCCGTCCTCGGCGACGATGACGCCGGAGCCGAGGCTCGTCTCCGTGCGCTGCCGCTCCCGGGTCGGTGGCTCGCCGAAGAAGTGGCGGTAGAGGGGAGTATCGAGCCCGGGCGGTATCAGTTGCTCCGTGACCTGCTTGACGGTGAAGATGTTCACCACGGCAGGCGCGGCGCGCGCCACGGCCTCGGCGTAGGAGGCGGGGGCCGGCGCTGGCGTGGCGGTGCCACGGGAGCGGGCCGGCTCGGCCTGCGCCTGGGTCTGGTTGACCTCGACCCGCGGGGTCAGCGGGCCCAGCAGGCCCGGCTTGAGCCAGACGATCGCCAGGGCCAGGACCACGCCCAGGGCGGTATAGCCCACCAGGAAGCGCAGCCACGCGGTACCCTGGCGCCCCAATAGCCGCCACCGTGATGGTCCTGGTAGTCTCATCGTACTGCCTACGAGGGATTAACCCCCTATGGTGCATCGAAACCGCCTGCAAGCATACCTGGACGAGCGCCTTACGCCGGAGGCGTACACGGACTATGCGCCCAACGGGCTGCAGGTCGAGGGCCGTGAGGAGATCGCCACTGTCGTGACCGGCGTCACCGCCAGCGCGGCGCTCCTCGAGGCGGCCCGGGACCTGGGGGCCGATGCGGTGCTGGTCCACCACGGCTACTTCTGGAAGGGGGAGGACCCGCGCGTCGTCGGGATGAAGGCGCGGCGCCTGGGGCTGCTGATGGGGTCGGGCATGAGCCTGCTCGCCTACCACCTGCCTCTGGACGCCCACCCGGAGCTGGGGAACAACGCCGGCATCGCCGGGCTCCTGGGGCTGACCGTCGAGGCGCGGCACACCGCCAAGGGCGTCCCTGGCCTCCTGTGGAGCGGCACCCCCGCCGCGCCGCTGGGCCCGGCCGAGCTGGGCGAGCGCCTCGAGCACGCCTTCGGGCGCCCGGCCACCCACGTCGCCGCCGGCCCGGGGCCGATCCGCCGCCTGGCTTGGTGTAGCGGCGGGGCCGACGCGCTGATCGATCAGGCCGCCGACCTCGGCGTGGACGCCTTCATCTCCGGCGAGATCTCCGAGCCGACCGCCCACGTCGCGCGGGAGCGCGGCGTCCACTACTTCGCGGCCGGCCACCACGCCACGGAGCGCAGCGGCGTCCAGGCCGTCGGGGCGGAGCTCAGCCGGGCGCTCGGCGTGGCGCACCACTACGTCGAGGTGGATAATCCGGCATAGGCATGACGCATCACCGATTATGTAATAGTCTATCACCCGACCGTATGGCGGCCTGGGGGCCTGAGCCTTGACGCCTGCTGGCGCATTGTAAGAGGCTTGCCTGCTGTTTATATGCCCTTGGCCCGGATACGGCAAGGAGCCGCCCAGGGCGGGTGTCTCCCCAGGGGCGGAACCGGGCAGCCTGGAGGGTCTCCACCCAGGCTCGCCGAGGACTTTGAGCTCGTCATCGGCGAGGATACCGAAGACGAACAGGAGGGCGCGGCGTGATGAACCGTCTCAGTCTTAGCGGTCTACAGCAGTGGATGGATGACCGCTTTCCCCTGACGAGTACTTGGCGCTACCACATGTCCGAGTACTACGTCTCCAAGAACGTCAACTGGTGGTACCTGTTCGGATCGCTCGCGATCCTGGTGCTCGTCATCCAGGTCGTCTCCGGGGTCTGGTTGATGTTCTACTACCAGCCCTCCGCCGAGCGCGCCTTCTCCTCCGTGGAGTTCATCATGCGCGACGTGGACTGGGGCTGGCTGATGCGCTATATGCATACCACCGGCGCATCAGCGTTTTTCGTGGTGATCTACCTGCACATGTACCGGAGCCTGCTCTACGGCTCCTACCAGAAGCCGCGGGAGCTGCTGTGGATCACGGGTGTGCTCCTGTACCTGGTCCTGATGGCCGAGGCCTTCATGGGCTACGTCCTGCCCTGGGGGCAGCTCTCCTATTGGGCCGGGCAGGTCATCATCTCCCTGGCCAGCGTCGTGCCGGTCGTCGGGGAGGAGCTGGTGGTCTGGCTGCAGGGCGGCTACATCGTCAACGAGGCGACCCTGGGGCGGCTGTACGCGTTCCACGTGATCGGCCTGCCGCTGGTGCTGATCGGGCTGACCTTCGTGCACATCGTGGGCCTGCACCACGTCGGCTCCTCGAGCCCGGACGGCGTCGAGATCAAGAAGAACAAGGACGCCAACGGCAAGCCCGTGGACGGGATCGCCTTCCACCCCTACATAACGGTGAAGGACCTCTTCGGCTGGGGGATCTTCCTGATCCTGTTCTGCGCCGTGATGTTCTTCGCGCCCACCTTCGGGGGCTTCTTCATCGAGCCGCCTAACTTCCAGGAGGCGGATCCGCTGCAGACGCCATCGGCCATCCACCCGGTGTGGTACTTCCAGGCGTGGTACGCCATGCTGCAGTCCATCCCGAACCAGGCGCTGGGTGTGGTCGTGATGCTCGGCGCGAGCGCGATCCTGCTCTTCCTGCCCTGGATCGACCGGGGGCAGGTGGGCTCCATCCGGCTCCGCGGGCTGGGCTACAAGATCGGCCTGGGGGTGTTCACGATCACGTTCATAGTGCTCACCTGGCTGGGCAAGCAGGAGCCGACGGGTCTGCCCGTGATCCTGGGGCAGATCTTCACCGTGATCTACTTCGGCTACTTCGTCTTCCTCTGGGCCTATACCTACTTCGGGTTCGAGAAGACGAAGCCCGTACCGGAAAGGGTGACCGTCTGACATGAGCATGCAGAAGAAGAACGGCATCGTACTCGGCCTGGGCCTGGCGCTCGCTGTAGCGGGCCCGGCCCAGGGCTCCGCCGGATCGGACGTCGAGATGATGGATCCCGACGTGAGCCACCACGATCGGGCGTCCATCCGCAAGGGGGCGGAGCTGTACGCCCAGTACTGCGTCGGCTGCCACTCGCTGAAGTACCTCCGCTACAAGCGGCTCGCGGAGGATGTCGGCGCGGACAAGCAGTGGCTCGAGGAGGAGATCATGCGCGGCGACAAGGACCCGTATGATCACATCACCTCGTCCATGGATCCGCAGGACGGCGTGGAGTGGTTCGGCCTGGCGCCGCCGGACCTGTCGCTGACCGCCCGTGCTCAGGGTGAGGACTGGATCTATACCTACCTCAACACCTTCTACGTGGACGAGGACTCCGACGTCGGCTACAACAACCTCGTCCAGGAAGGCACGAGCATGCCCCACGTCCTTGCCAGCCTTCAGGGTGACCAGAAGGCGGTGCGCGACGACCACGGTGAGGTCGTCGACCTCGAGCCGGTCGAGGGCGAGGAGGGGCGTCTGAGCCAGGAGGAGTACCGCGAGATGACGGCCCAGATCACGGCCTTCCTCTCCTACGCCGCAGAGCCGATCCGGGCCGACCGGGAGCGGATGGGGGTCTGGGTGATCCTCTTCCTCATCGTCTTCACGGGCGTCTTCTATCTCCTGTATAAGGAGTACTGGAGAGACATCAAGAAGTGATCGACGGGGGCGGCGGCCTCCTACGTCGGGAGGCGGCCGCCCCATCCCGGTCCTGCGGAGGATCCGTGGTCCGCCTGTATACCGGAGCCGTCTGCCCGCATAGCCATCGCGTACGGCTGGCCCTGGCCGAGAAGGGGGTCGAGGCGGAGCGGAGCCTCGTCGATCCGGACTATCCGTCCGCCGAGCTGTTCGAGCACAATCCGTACGGAGAGGTCCCGACCCTGGTCGATCGGGATATCGCCCTCTACGAGGCCGGGACCATCATCGAGTACCTGGATGAGCGCTATCCGCATCCGCCGCTGCTGCCGGTAGACCCGGTCAGCCGCGCCAAGGCGCGCCTGCTGGTATACCGTATCCAGCGTGATTGGTACGCCCTGCTCGAGCAGATCGGCGGCGATCCCGCGGATCGATCGGAGCACGCCCGGTGCGCCCTGCGCGAGAGCCTGGTGGCGGCGGCCGAGCTGTTCGAGGGGCAGCCGTTCTCCCCGGGCGAGGACCGCACCGTCATGGACCTGACGGTCCTGCCCCTGCTATGGCGGCTCCCGGCGGCTGGCATCGAGCTGCCCGAGCAGGCGGCGGCGATCCGTCACTACGCCGAGCACCAGTTCGCAACGCGCGCCTTCCAGGCCAGCCTGACTCGTGCCGAGCAGGCCCTGCGCTGAGGAGGGCAGGAGGCTATTGATGACCTCAAGCCGTCCGTACCTGATTCGCGCGATCTACGAGTGGGTCGTCGATAACGGGAACACGCCGTACCTGCTGGTGGACGCCACCCGGCAGGATCTGGATGCGCCCATGGAGTACGCCGAGGAGGGCCGGCTGGTCCTCAACGTGGCCCCGCAGGCTGTGCAGGGGCTGAGCATGGGCAACGACGAGATCTCGTTCCAGGCCCGTTTCGGCGGCGTACCGCGCCCGGTCGCGGTCCCGGTGGCCGCGGTGCTGGCGATCTACGCCCGCGAGAACGGGCAAGGGATGCTCTTCGGCGAGGCCGACGACGAGGAGGAGGCCGCTGCGGAGGGGACCGAGAGCGGCGATAGCCCCGACGACGATCCGCCCCAGGGGCCAGGCGGCGGCGACAAGCGCCCGAACCTGCGGGTGGTCAAGTAGCGCTCGCCGCACCCTGCCCCCGGGCCCGCTCGCGGCTCCTGGCTAGCCAGGGGCCGTCGCCCCGCCGAACAGGGTCCGGTCGATCAGGTCGCAGAGGCAGTGGATAGTCAGGAGGTGGACCTCCTGGATCCGGGCGGTGGTCTCGTTGGGCACCCGGATCTCGATATCGTCGCTGCTCAGGCTGGCGGCGAGGGGGCCGCCGTCGCGGCCGCTCAGGGCGATGGTGGTCATGCCCCGCTCGGCGGCCGCCTGCCGCGCTGCCAGGATGTTCGCGGAGCTGCCGCTCGTGGAGATGGCCAGCAGGATGTCCCCCTCGTGGCCGAGGGCGCGGATCTGCCGGCCGAAGATCTCCGCGTGGCTGTCGTCATTGGCCACCGAGGTGAGCGTGGAGGAGTCCGTGGTGAGGGCGATGCCCGGCAGGCCGGGCCGATCCATCTCGAAGCGGTTGAGCAGCTCCGAGGAGAAGTGCTGTGCGTCCGCCGCTGAGCCGCCGTTGCCGCAGCTGAGGATCTTGTGCTCCCTGCCGAGGGCGTCTGCCATGGCGTGCCCGGCGCGGACGATATCGGGGGCGATGCGCTCGAGCGCCTCCTGCTGGGCGCGGATGCTGTCGTGGAAGCGTTGTGCCACGCGCTCGTGGGAATCCATGGGGCCTCGCTGCTGGGGTTGATGGGTGCCTCAGGCTTCATCCCGAAACGCGTCCCGCACCCAGTCCACGGTGTGCCCATCCGTGGCGATGACATCGAATCGGGCTCGCGCCGGGTGGCGGCTCAGCCATGCGGCGGCCGCCTGGCGCAGGCGGCGCCGCTTGCGGGTGTCGATGGAGGCCGCGGCGCCGCCGAAGCCCGGATGGCTGCGGTAGCGCACCTCCACGAAGACCGTCTCGCTCCCGTCCGCCATGACTAGATCGATCTCGCCTCTGCGCGTACGGAAGTTCTGCGCCAGGGTCCGCAAGCCGTACGCCTCCAGGTAGGCCCGCGCGCGGGCCTCGGCGTCGCGCCCGGCGCGCGTTGCGCTAGTCGTCGGCCGTCGCTGCTCGCTCATGCTGCTCGCCCTCCGTAGCGTGGGTCTTGAAGACCGGCCGGCCATCCACGAACTGTGCCACGGCCAGCTCCCGTTTCAGGATGCGCTGCGCTTCCATGTGCAGCGTCCCGGTCAGGCCGTCCAGCCGCTCCTCGGGGTAGTCCGCCAGGATCGACAGGTACGGCAGGACGCGGTAGGCGTCGATGCCGAGGGCGACCAGCCGGGCGTGGCGCGCCACCACGCCACCGAGCTGCTCATCGAGGCGCTCGCGCGCGAGCCCGTCGGGCACCCCGAGGCTGCGGCCGAGGAGCCACGGCCCGGCCAGGAGGTGCAGGCCGTTGAGGTCCTGGATCGCCTCCGTGCGTTCGGCGCCGCTGTAGGCGTGGGAGGTGGCCAGCACGGGCACGTCCTGGGCGTAGTAGTACGCCAGCTGCGGCTTCAGCAGTCGCGCGTTCTCCGGGTAGGCGATGAGGAAGACGGCGTCTACGTCCTGGCGCCGCCGTGGCCGGTACTCCAGGGGCTGCCCGAGGGTACGGGCCAGCTCCTGGTAGCGCTGCTCGGCGATGCGCAGGTTGAGCACCTCCCGGATGGGGCCCGAGAAGTCGGTGTCCTCGGGGTCGTAGCCCTCGCTCTCCAGGACGATCCCGCCGGCCTTGTCGAGGGCTTCCTGGAAGGCCTGCTCGACGCGATCCCCCCAGTCCGTTCTGGGCGCCAGGACGGCCACCTCCCGCCAGCCGCGCCGGTAGGCGTAGCGGGCGGCCTGACGGGCCTCCGCTTCCGGGCTGAGGGCAAACTGATAGAGGGCGTCACCGGGCTCGCTATCGCCGCGCAGCCGGTTGAGCGCTAGCGTCGTCGGTGCCGGCCCGTCGCCCTGGGCGGTGGCGACGGCCGCCACCGCGTCGCGGGTCAGCGGACCGATGATCGCGTCGCAGCCGTCCTCGCGGGCCTGCGCGAGCGCCTCCCGGGCCCCCTCGGCGTTACCGCCGGTGTCGTAGACCGCGATGCTCGGCCGCTGGCCTGCCTGGTTGAAGTGGCCCACCAGGATGCCGTCGCGGACGGCGCGGCCGGCGTCGCGGAAGTCGCCGCTCAGCGGCAGGAGGAGGGCGAGGTCCTCAGGGCGGCGGGCGTGCTCCTGGAAGCGGGTGAGCAGCTCCGGGACCTGGCGCTCGAGCGCCGGGTGCTGCGGGTAGGTCGACTCCCAGGCCGCCAGGGCGGTCTCGAGCCGCTGCGGGTCGAGCCGATGGCTGCGGGCGATCTGTGCCAGGCGGATCCAGCCGCCGAGGACGCCGTCGCCGGTCTCCGCCCGCTGGAGCTGCGCTGCCGGTGCCTGGCCAAGGATCGCCCAGATCCGCTCCCGGTTCGCCGCGCGCTCGCCGGGCGTGTCCAGGTGCTCCGTCAGCTCGACCCGGTAGGTGGCAGCGGCCAGGGGCTGTCCCTGCGCCCGGGCTGCCTCGGCGCGCAGGCGGAGGTAGTCCGCGCGTACCCCCGCAGGGGGATCGGATAGCCCCTCGAGCAGGGCCGCCGCCGAGCCCGGCTCGTCCCGCTCGAGGAGCAGCTCGGCCCGCGCTAGGGTGAGGCGGGCCCGGCCGGCCTCGTCCAGGGCCGCCGGTACGACGCGGGCCAGGGCTGCGGCGGCGGCCTCCGCCTCCCCGGCCTGGAGCCAGCTACGGGCCGCGGCGAGGCTGGCGCGGCTGCGCGGCGCGTCTTCCTCAAAGGCGGCTGCTGCCGCATCATAGAGTTCGCCAGCCTGCGTGTAGTCCCCGGAGGCGCGGGCTTGCTCGGCGCGCATGCGCGTCTGCTCCGGGCCCGCGGCCTGCTCGGCCGGGGGCGCGGCGCAACTGGCCAGGAGGGCTAGCAGTGCGGCCGCGGCCAGGGACTGTAGGGCGCGCGTCGGGGCCATCATCGAAGCGGTTGGAGTAGCCTGTGGATAGGTCATCGGAGTATCCGGCGCCCGCTGCGCCCCTGTCAAACGGCGGCGGCACGCTGTGGGTCGTGGCGACGCCCATCGGCAATCTCGGCGACGTGACGCACCGGGCCGTCGAGCGCCTGGCGGCAGTGGCGTGGGTGGCCGCCGAGGATACCCGCCGCACGGGGCTCCTGCTGGCGCAGCACGGGGCGCAGGCCCGCGTGATCAGCCTCCATGAGCACAATGAGGCATCGCGGTTGCCGCGGCTGCTGCGCATCCTCGCGGCCGGCGGCGACGTCGCGCTGGTCAGCGATGCCGGGACGCCGCTGCTCAGCGATCCCGGCGCCCGGCTGGTGCGGGCCGCGGCGGATGCCGGGGTGGCGGTCTCTCCCTTGCCGGGGCCGAGTAGCGTGGCTGCCGCGCTGTCGATAGCCGGCTTCGGCGCCGACCGCTTCGTCTTCGACGGCTTCCTGTCCGCTCGCGAGGCGGCTCGAAGGTCGCGTCTGGAGGTGCTCGCCGCCGAGACGCGAACCGTCGCCTTCTTCGAGGCGCCGCACCGCATCGTCGCCTGCCTGCGCGATGTTGCCGCTACCTGCGGGCCGGAGCGGCCGGCTGTCGTGGCCCGGGAGTTGACCAAGCGCCACGAGACGGTCTTGCGCGGCGCCGTGGGCGAGCTCCTCGCTCGGGTGGAGGCGGATGCGGATCAGCAGCGGGGCGAGATCGTGGTGATCCTCGACGGGGCCGACGAGCGGGCCGAGGAGGTCGACGCCGACGCGACCCTGCAGGTGCTCCTCGGTGAGGGGGTGCCCGTGAAGCAGGCGGCGCGGATCGCGGCGCGGCTGACCGGCGGGCGCCGGAACGCCCTCTATCAGCGCGCCCTGGCGCTCGGCGGGCGTAGCTCCTCCGGGGCGTGATAACGGGGTGAAGGAAGGGGAGAGAGCCGGCCTGTAAGCCGGGTTCTGTCGAGGACGGCCATTCCTCTGGGGCATACGTCGCCGCATGCCTCTAGCGGCCTACCCGGGAGCGGCGCGGGCCACGCCCTGGCTCCCCTATTTGGCCTTGCTCCGGGTGGGGTTTGCCGTGCCGCGAGCCGTTACCGGTCGCGCGGTGCGCTCTTACCGCACCTTTTCACCCTTGCCTGTGCCGGCGCCCTGCCGGCCATCGGCGGTCTGTTCTCTGTGGCACTTTCCGTGGGCTCACGCCCCCCAGGTGTTACCTGGCACCCTGCCCTGTGGAGCCCGGACTTTCCTCCGCGCTGCGAGGCAGCGCAGCGGCCGTCTAGCCAGCTCTCCATCCTCAAGCTATCACGGTAGCCCGGGTTGTCAATCCTTTATCCTCAGGGAATTGTGATCTCGACTTGATGTCAGATTTCAAAATTACAGCCTATCTTGCTGTTATTTGGTGACTAATCGGGGCCCGGCTACGTCGCTGCCCCCTTGAAGTCCTGGCGCTAAGTCCGTGTTCCGCTTCGTATCGGGCAAAGGGGGATAGCTTGACGGGGTATAACCCCCCTCCTATAGTGACATACCGTGCCTCAGAGTGGGGCAAAAGGGTACGCCGTGGAGCGGGGAGGGGCGGTGTTCCGTGGAGTCAGCCAGCACAATCTCGATGCCAAGGGGCGGCTGGCTTTCCCCGCCAGGCATCGCGATCGCCTGCTGGCCCACTGCAACGGCGAGGTCGTGGCGACGATCGATTACCGGGAGTCCTGCCTGGTTTTCTACCCCCTGCCGGAGTGGGAGGAGATCGAGCGCAAGCTCATCGCCCTGCCGGACCTGCAGCCGAGCGCGAAGCGGCTCAAGCGCCTGCTCATCGGTCACGCCCAGGAGCTCCAGGTCGACCGGAACGGCCGTACCCTGGTCCCGTTGCCGCTGCGCGAGTACGCCGATCTGGCGAAGCAGGTCGTCCTGATCGGGCAGGGCAATAAATTCGAGCTCTGGGACGCCGCGCTCTGGGAGCAGCGACGGGCCGAGTGGCTGCAGGAGGCGGCCGCCGCCGACGCCGATCTACCCGAGGCGCTGGAGAGCCTGGCCCTCTAGCGGTAGCAGCGTTCTTGCCCGCAGCGGAGATGGGTGCAGTGGCAGAGCAGCAAGCGACAGCGACGGAACACCGGCCGGTCCTCTACGAGGCCGCGCTCGAGGCGCTCGCCGTACGCCCGAGGGGGGTCTACGTCGATGCCACCTACGGCCGGGGCGGGCACGCCTGCGGCATCCTCGCCGCCCTGGGGCCGCAGGGGCAGCTGATCGTGGCAGACCGGGACCCGGAGGCTGTCGACCACGCCCGGCAGGTACTGGGGGCCGATCCGCGCTGCACCGTGCTCCATAGCGATCTCGCCGGGCTGCCGACGGCCCTGGCACGGGCCGGGGTCGCTGGCGCGGTAGACGGCCTGCTCGCGGACCTGGGCATCTCCTCGCCGCAGGTGGACAGCCCGGAGCGCGGCTTCTCCTTCCAGCGGGATGGCCCGCTGGATATGCGCATGGATCCGGGCACGGGCGAGTCTGCCGCCGGCCTGCTGGCGCGGGCCAGCGTCCGCGAGCTCGGCGGCATCCTGCGCCGGCTCGGCGAGGAGCGCCACGCCAATCGCATCGCTCGGGCCATCGTGGCGGCGCGCGATGCCGGTGAGCTGCCGCGCACGACCCACGAGTTGGCCCGGCTGGTGGAGCGGGCCGTGCCCCGGCGCGAGCCCGGCCGCCATCCGGCGACGCGCACCTTCCAGGCGCTGCGGATCGCCGTCAACGACGAGCTCGGGCAGCTGGGTCACTTCCTCGAGGGCGCTATCGACCTGCTACACCCCGGCGGGCGGCTCGCCGTGATCGCCTTCCACTCCCTGGAGGATCGGCGGGTCAAGCGCTTCATCCGCCGCAGCGCCAGCGTCGGCGACCTGCCGCCCTCGGTGCCGGTGCCGCCGGAAGGCTGCCAGCCGCGCCTGCGCACCGTCGGCCGCCCCGTGCAGGCCGACGCCGAGGAGGTATCCGGCAACCGGCGCGCGCGCAGCGCCGTCCTGCGTACAGCGGAGCGCCTGCCATGAGCCGCTCTGGCTGGCTGGCGGGGGGCCTGGTGGTCGCCGTCGTGGCGAGCGCCCTCGGGCTCGTCGGGCTCCAGCACGAGTATCGCTCCGTCTTCGCCACCATGCAGCAGGAGCTCGAGCGCCGCGACCGGCTGCGCGAGGAGTGGCGCAAGCTGCAGCTCGAGCAGAGCGCCCTCGCCAAGCACGGCCGGGTGGAGCGGCTGGCCCGGGCGGAGCTCGGCATGGAGCTGCCCGCGCGCAGCGACATCGTGATCTTGAGGCGCCCTTGAGGAGGGGATGGTGAGCCGCAGTGCGCGCCGCAAGCCGACGTTGGAAGGGCCGCCGCGCTGGCGGTTCGCCAGCGTGCTGGGCGTGCTGCTCCTTGCCCCCGTGGCGATCTTCCTGCGTGCCCTCGATCTGCAGATCATCAACAGCGAGTTCTTGCACAGCGAGGCGCAGGCGCGCCATATGCGCACGGTCGAGATGCAGGCCCACCGCGGCGTCATCACCGACCGCCACGGTGAGCCGCTGGCGGTCAGCTCGCCGGTCCAGTCTGCCTGGGCCCAGCCGGCGAAGCTGCTCGACGATGGGCCGGCCCTGGAGGAGGTCGCCGGTGAGCTGCCGCGCTCGGCGGAGGAGCTGCGCACGTACCTGGAGGCGCGCCGGGATCGCGAGTTCGTCTACCTGGAGCGCCACCTGGCCCCCGACGTCGCTGACCGGATCGCGCGCATGGAGGCGCCCGGCGTCCACCTGAAGCAGGAGTTCCAGCGGTTCTACCCGGCGGGCGAGGTCGCGGCCCAGCCGGTCGGCTTCACGGATATCGACGGCCGCGGCCTGGCCGGGGCCGAGCTGGCGTTCAACGAGGTGCTCAGCGGCCGTAGCGGAGCCAAGCGGGTCATCCAGGACCTGCACGGCCGCACCGTCGAGGGCGTGGGGCTCCTGCGCGAGCCGCAGCCCGGCGAGGATGTGGCGCTCGCCCTCGATCGGCACATCCAGTACATCGCCTACCGCGAGCTCAAGCGGGCGGTCAAGCGCCACAGCGCCGCGTCTGGCAGCGCGGTGGTGCTGGACGCCACGACCGGCGAGGTGCTGGCGATGGCCAGCCAGCCGTCGTTCAACCCGCACCGGCGCTCCGGGGTCGATCCCGAGCAGCGCCGCAACCGCGTGGTGAACTGGACGCAGGAGCCGGGCTCGGTCATCAAGCCCTTCACAGTGGCCGCGGCCCTGTCCAGCGACGCCATCCGTAAGGGGCAGGTGTTCGAGACAGCACCCGGTACCCTGCGGGTCGGAGGCCACACCGTGCGCGACGTTGTCGATCACGGGACGCTCGATGTCGCCGGCGTGATCCAGAAGTCCAGCAATGTCGGTGCGGCGAAGATCGCGCTGGATACCGAGCCGCGCGCCCTCTGGGAGACCCTCCAGGCCTTCGGCTTCGGTGCCCGGACCCGTAGCGGCCTGGTGGAGGAGTCCAGCGGAGTCTTCCTGCCGGCCCCGCCCCAGGGGGAGGTGCAGCGTGCGACCCTGGCCTACGGCTACGGGATCGCGGCGACGCCGCTGCAGCTGGCCCGGGCCTACGCCGCGCTGGCCCGGGGCGGGGTGATCCGGCCGACCTCGATCCGGGCGCTCGAGGCGCCGCCGGAGGGGCGCCGTATCCTCGACGCCGGCCTGGCGCGCCGGCTACGCGGGATGCTCGAGGGCGTCGTGGCGCCGGACGGGACCGGGGAACGTGCCGCCATCCCCGGCTACCGGGTGGCCGGTAAGACCGGGACGGTGCACAAGAGCGGGCCTGGCGGCTACGCCGAGGACGACTACATCGCCTCCTTCGTCGGCTTCGTGCCCGCCTCGGACCCGCGCCTGGTGATGGCGGTCACCATCGATGAGCCCCGCAGCGAGGCGTACTACGGCGGCCAGGTGGCGGCCCCCGTCTTCTCTCGCGTGATGAGCGAGACGCTGCGGATCCTCAATATCCCGCCCGACGACCTGCCGCGCCGGGAGGCGAGCGCCGTCGCAAAGGGGGAGGCGCCATGAGCACGGCGTCGCTCGGGCAGCCCGTAACGCTACGCTGGCTCCTGGCGCCCTGGGTCAGCGAGGCGCTACCGGCGGTGGCCATCCACGGCATGAGCCTCGACACGCGGCGCCTCGTGCCCGGCGATCTCTTCGTGGCGCTGTCCGGGCAGCGATGCCACGGCCTGGCCTTCGTCGCCGACGCCCTGTCGGCCGGCGCGGCAGCCGTCGCCTGGGATCCGGAGAGTGACGGCGACCCGGGCGAGGCTGCCACCGCCACCGCCGCGGCCGGGGTGCCGCTGGTCGCCGTTTCCGGGTTGCGGCGCCACCTGAGCGCGATCGCGGGCCGGCTCTACCGCGAGCCGTCCCGGGACCTGGCGGTGATCGCGGTTACCGGTACGGACGGCAAGACCTCCGTGACCCACTTCGTGGCGCAGCTGCTCAGCGAGCCTGAGGCCCACTGGGGGGTGGTCGGGACCCTGGGGTACGGCCGTATCGATCGCCTCCAGCCCGCCGACCTGACCACGCCCGACGCCGCGGCGCTGCAGCGGGCCCTCGCTGCTTGCCGGGACGCGGGCGCCAGTGGGATCGCCATGGAGGCCTCCTCCCACGCCCTGGAGCAGGGGCGCCTGGCCGGTACGGCGGTGGACCTGGCGGTGCTGACCCAGCTCGGGCGGGATCACCTGGACTACCACGGCTCCATGGAGGCCTACGCCGACGCCAAGAGCCGGCTATTCGAGCTGCCTACGCTGCGCGCGCGGGTGTTGAACCTCGACGACGAGCTGGGGCAGCGCCTCTACGAGCGCGCCGCCGGGGCTGTGTTCACCTACAGCGCCGCCGGGGCGTCCGCGGACCTGGCGGCGGAGGCGGTAACCCCCCTCCCGGACGGCCTCCGCGTGGCACTGCGGCTCGGCGGGGTCCGCCGGTCGGTCCACCTGCCCCTGCTCGGCCGCTTCAACGTCGCCAATGCCCTCGCCGCCCTGGGGGCGGCCCTCGCCCTCGGGCGGCCGCTGGATGCGGCCCTGGAGCGCCTGGCCGGCCTGTGGCCGGTGCCGGGACGCATGGAGCGTCTCCCCGGCGGTGCCGACGACCCCCTGGTCGTCGTGGATTACGCCCACACGCCCGGCGCGCTCGAGCAGGCGCTGGCGGCCCTGCGCGAGCACACCGATGGGCGGCTGACGGTGGTCTTCGGCTGCGGCGGCGATCGGGATCCCGGCAAGCGCCCCCTCATGGGCGAAGTGGCCGCCCGCCTAGCCGACCGGGTCGTGGTTACGGACGACAATCCCCGCACCGAGCCGCCCTCGGCGATCCGTGACGCGATCGCCGCCGGGGCCGGCGAGGCTGCCGAGCCCGTCGCGGATCGTGGCGAGGCCATCCGCTCGGCCATCGAGGCTGCCGGCCCGGCGGACGCGGTGCTCATCGCCGGCAAGGGGCGCGAGACGCTCCAGGAGAGGGCCGATGGCGCCACCCCATTCTCCGACCGGGAGGAGGCCGCGCGCTGGCTGAGCGGGCCTGGGGGGGTGCCATGGACCCGCTAGGCCTGGCCCAGATCGCGGCGATTACCGGCGGCCGGCTGGCCGGCGAGGAGCCGGCGGCCCCGGTCCACGATGTGGCCCTAGACAGCCGGCGCGCCGGGCCGGGATCGCTGTTCGTGGCGCTGCCCGGCGCCCGGGCGGACGGCCACGACTTCGCTGCCGACGCCGCCGGCCGCGGCGCCGTGGCGATGCTGGGGCAAAGGCCGGTGGCGGCGCTGCCCACGGTCGTGGTGGCGGATCCGGCGGCAGCGCTGGCGGCACTCGGTGCCGAGTGCCGGCGCCGCAGCCCGGCCCGCCTGGTGGCGGTTACCGGCAGCAACGGCAAGACCACGGTCAAGGACCTGCTCGCCAGCATGCTCGGCGAGCTCGGGCCTACCCTCGCTACCGAGGGCAACCGCAACAATCTGCTCGGCGTCCCCGAGACGCTCTGCCGGCTCGGCGCCGAGCACCGCTACGCGGTCATCGAGCTCGGCGCCAACGCGCCCGGCGAGATCGCGCAGCTCACCGCCTGGGCACACCCGGATGTCGGGGTGGTCACCAACGCCGGTCCGGCCCACCTGGCCGGGTTCGGCTCGGTCGCCGGGGTCGCCCGCGTCAAGGGCGAGCTCTTCGAGGGGTTGGCGCGCGACAGCGTGGCCGTGATCAATGCCGACGACGATTTCTGCGGGCTCTGGCGCGAGCTGGCCGGGGCCCGGCGCTGCCTGACCTTCGGCGCGGACAGTGGGCAGATCCGCTACCGCGGCCACGCGCGGCGCCTGGAGCTGGACCTCGGTAGCGGCTGGATGGCGGCGCCGACGCCGCTGCTCGGCGCCCACAACGCCGGCAATGTCGCCGCGGCGGCCGCCTGCGCCTGCGCCGTGGCGGCCCCGCCGAGCGCGATCCTCTCGGCGGTGGCCGCGGCCCGGCCCGTGCCCGGCCGCCTGCAGCTGCGCCCCGGCTGCCACGGCGGCTGGGTCATCGATGATACCTACAACGCTAACCCGGGCAGCCTGCGGGCGGCCATCGATGTGCTGCGCGAGCTCGACGGCCCGGCGTGGCTGCTGCTGGGGAGCATGGGCGAGCTCGGGGCGGAGAGCGCGCCGTGGCACCGGCGTGCCGGCGAGCAGGCGCGCGCCGCCGGTGTGGCCCGGCTATGGACGGTCGGTGACGCGGCGGCCCCCGCGGCAGAGGCCTTCGGTCCGGGCGGGCGCAGCTTCCCGGATCACCAAGCGCTCATCGAGGCGTGCGCTGCGGAGCTGACGGCGGACGCCGCTGTGCTGATCAAGGGCTCGCGCTCGGCCGCCATGGAGCGAGTGGCCCGGGCGCTGGTTGTCGAGGATCCTGAGCAGGGGAGGTCATCCAGGTGCTCTACCACGTAGCCATGCTGCTGGAGGCGTTCCATTCCGGCTTCAACGTCTTCCAGTACATCACGTTCCGGACCATCCTCGGGGTGCTCACGGCCCTGGGGATTGCGCTGCTGATCGGCCCGGCGGTGATTCAGCGCCTGGTGCTCCACCAGATCGGGCAGCAGGTCCGGGACGACGGGCCCGAGGCGCACCTGCAGAAGACCGGTACCCCGACCATGGGCGGTGCCCTGATCCTCCTCGCCATCGCCGTCTCCACCCTGCTGTGGGCGGACCTGACCAATCGCTACGTATGGACGGTCCTGCTGGTCACCCTCGCCTTCGGGGGGATCGGCGGTGCCGACGACACCCTCAAGCTGATTCGCCAGGACAGCCAGGGCCTACGGGCGCACACCAAGTTCGGACTGCAGCTACTCGCTGCGCTGCTGGCGAGCGGTTTCCTCTTCGCCACGGCCGTCGAGCCCGTCGAGACCAGCCTGGTGCTGCCGTTGTTCAAGGAGTGGACTATCCCCCTCGGGGGCGGCTTCATCGCCCTGGCCACGGTGGTGATCGTCGGCAGCTCCAACGCGGTCAACCTCACCGACGGGCTCGACGGCCTGGCGATCATGCCGACGGTCCTCGTCGCCGGGGGTCTGGCGGTGTTCGCCTACGCCACGGGCCACCAGATCTTCGCCGATTACCTGAACATCCCTTCGCTGCCGGGCGTGGGCGAGCTGGTCATCTTCTGCGGTGCCATCGTCGGCGCCGGGCTCGGGTTCCTCTGGTACAACACCTACCCGGCCCAGGTGTTCATGGGCGATGTGGGGGCGCTCTCCCTGGGCGCGGCCCTCGGGGTCATCGCCGTGGCCGTGCGCCAGGAGATCGTGCTGTTCATCATGGGCGGGGTATTTGTCCTGGAGACCGTCTCGGTGATGGTCCAGGTCCTGTCCTACAAGCTGACCGGCCGGCGGGTGTTCCGCATGGCGCCGCTCCACCACCACTACGAGCTCAAGGGCTGGCCGGAGCCACGGGTCATCGTGCGCTTCTGGATCATCACCGTGGTCCTGGTCCTCGTCGGCCTGGCGCTGCTCAAGGTCCGCTGATGGCAGCAGGCGATCGGCACAACGGCTATACCGCGGTCGCCGGCCTCGGGGCGACGGGGCTGGCCTGCGTCCGCCACCTGCGCCGCCAGGGCGAGGCGGTGGCCGCCGTCGACAGCCGCCATGAGCCGCCGGGGCTGGCGCAGCTGCGGGCGGAGTGGCCGGAGGTGCCTGCGGTCGTCGGCGCCCTGGACCGCGCGACCCTGCTCGGCGCCGAGCGGGTCGTGGTGAGCCCCGGCCTGGACCAGCGCTGCGGGGTGCTCGCCGAGCTGCGCGCTGCCGGCCGACCGGTGATCGGGGAGCTGACCCTCTTCGCCGAGGCCGCCGAGGCGCCGATCTGCGCGGTGACCGGCTCCAACGGCAAGAGCACCGTGGTCACCCTGCTCGGCGAGATGGCCCGGGCCGACGGCCGGGATGTGGCCGTGGGCGGCAATCTCGGCACCCCGGCGCTGGAGCTCCTCGAGGCGGCGCCCCGGGACGGCTACGTGCTGGAGGTCTCCAGCTTCCAGCTGGAGGCCTGCCCGGGGTTCCGCCCTCGGGCCGCCGCCGTGCTCAACGTCAGCGCCGATCACATGGACCGCTACGACGACCTGTCCGCCTACGCCGCCGCCAAGGCGCGCATCCTCGACGGGGTGGAGACGGCGGTGGTCAACGCCGACGATCCCTGGACCGCGGCCATGGCCGGCGAGGGCGCCGGCGTGCGCTCCTTTGCCCTGAGCGGTGGGGCCGCCGCCGGCTACCGCCTGGTGGAGGCGGACGGCGCGGCGTGGCTGGCCGCCGGCGACGAGCGGCGCGTGGCGGCCGCCGAGCTGCCGGTGCCGGGGCGCGCCCACTGCGCCAACGCCCTGGCCGCCATGGCCCTGGCCGACGCCTGGGGGATCGGGGTGGCCGCCCAGCAGGCGGTCCTGCGCCGTTTTACCGGCTTGCCCCACCGCATGGAGCCGGTGGGCCAGTGGCGCGGTGTGCAGTGGATCAACGACTCCAAGGCGACCAATGTCGGCGCCGCCGTAGCAGCCCTCGAGGGGCTGCAGCGGCCGGTGGTGCTCATCGCCGGTGGGCAGGGCAAGGGCGCCGATTTCCAGCCGCTGGCCCGGGCCTGCGCCGAGCGCGCCCGGGCGGTCATCCTCATCGGCGAAGACGCCGCAGCCATCGAGGCAGCCATCGCCGGCCGCACGCCCACCGAGCGTGCCGCCGGCCTGTCCGACGCCGTCGCGCGGGCCGCCCGCCGGGCCGCGTCCGGGGATGCGGTGCTGCTGGCGCCGGCCTGCGCCAGCTTCGACGCCTTCAGCGGCTTCGAGCAGCGCGGCAGGGCCTACCGCGAGGCCGTCCTCGGGGAGGTGGCGCATGGCTGACTACGCCGCCGAGGCTTCCGGACGCGCGGCGCACCTGCCGCTGTGGCCGGCACTGGACCGGCGCCTGGTGGGCGTGGTGATCGCCGCCGCCTTGCTGGGCCTCGTCATGGTGGCCTCGACCTCGACCTCCGTCGCGGAGCAGGCCACCGGCGATCCCTTCTACTACTTCAAGCGCCAGGCCCTCTTCGCCGTCCTCGGCGCCGGGGTGGCAGCGGCGGCGCTGCAGGCGCCGCTGAGCCTCTGGCAGCGCACCGGCCCGGCGCTGGCCCTCGTGGCCCTGGGGCTGCTCTTGCTGGTCCTCATCCCCGGGGTCGGGCGGGAGGTCAACGGCGCGGCGCGCTGGCTGCACCTGGGGGTGTTCAACATGCAGGTAGCCGAGCCGGTGAAGGTGCTGGTGGCGATCTACGTGGCCGGCTTCCTCGTGCGCCGGCAGCGGCAGCTGCGCACCTCGACCCTGGCCTTCATGGCGCCGGTGGTGGTCGCCGGGATCTGCGCCTTCCTGCTGCTGTGCCAGCCGGATTTCGGCACGGCGGCGATGCTCATGGCCATGGTGGGGGGGCTGCTCTACCTGGCTGGGGTGCCGTTGTGGCGGTTCGCAGCCCTGGTGGCGGCCCTGGCCGGGGTGGCGGCGAGCCTGGTGCTCTACTCGCCGTACCGCTGGGAGCGGGTGACCGCCTTCATGGACCCGTGGTCGGATCCGTTCAATACCGGCTTCCAGCTGACCCAGTCGTTGATCGCCATCGGCCGCGGCGGCTGGCTGGGGGTGGGGCTCGGCGGCAGCGTCCAGAAGCTCTTCTACCTGCCCGAGGCGCACACCGACTTCGTCTTCTCGGTCCTCGCCGAGGAGCTGGGGCTGCTGGGGGTCACCACGGTGCTGCTGCTGTTCGCCTACATCGTCTGGCGGGCGATGGCCCTGGGCTGGCAGTGCCACCGCCACCGGCTCCCCTTCGCCGGCTACCTCGCCTGGGCGCTGGGGCTGGTGCTGGGGCTGCAGGCGTTCATCAACATGGGCGTAGCCACGGGCCTGCTGCCCACCAAGGGGCTTACGCTGCCCCTGTTCAGCTACGGCGGCAGCAGCGCCGTGGTCACCGGCGCTATGGTCGGGCTGCTGCTGCGCTGCGGCTACGAGCTGGCGCAGGCACGTGCCGACGGGGTACGCCCGATCGACGCGGAGGAGGGGGCATGAGCGCCTTGACCGTCGCTATCGCCGCCGGCGGAACTGGCGGCCATGTCTACCCCGGCCTGGCGGTGGCCGAGGTGCTGCAGCGCCGCGGTCACCGGGTGGTCTGGCTGGGTACCCGCCAGGGTCTCGAGGGGCATGCGGTGCCTGCCGCCGGCCTGGCCTCGGAGTGGCTGGAGATCGGCGGGGTGCGGGGTAAGGGGCCGCGTGCCCTGGCGGCCCTGCCCGCCCGCCTGGGCCGGGCCGTGGCGGTCGCCGGCCGGGCCCTGCGGCGCTGGCAACCGGACGTTGTCCTGGGCATGGGCGGCTACGTGGCCGGCCCGGTGGGGCTGGCCGCGCGCTTGGCCCGGCGGCCGCTGGTGATCCACGAGCAGAATGCCCGTGCCGGCCTGACCAACCGCACCCTGGCGCGGCTCAGCCAGCGGGTGCTCACCGGCTTCCCTGGGGCTCTGGGGGAGCGGCGCGGCGAGTGGACGGGCAATCCCGCCCGTGCGGCGATCCACGCCTTGGCGGCGCCGCAGCAGCGCTTCGCCGGCCGTGCCGGGCCGCCGCGCCTGCTGGTCCTCGGCGGCAGCCAGGGCTCCCGCGCCCTCAACCGATGGGTGCCGCAGGCGCTGGCCGAGGCCGGCGAGGCGCCGCTGATCTGCCACCAGGCCGGCGAGGCCACCCTGGAGGAGGCGCGTACGGGGTATCGCGAGGCGGGGGTGAGCGCCGAGATCGTCCCCTTCATCGACGACATGGCTGGCGCCTACGGCTGGGCGGACCTGGTCGTGGCCCGCGCCGGCGCGCTCACCGTGGCCGAGCTGGCCGCCGCCGGAGTGCCGGCGGTACTGGTACCGCTGCCCTGGGCGGTGGATGACCACCAGACCGCCAATGCTGCGCAGCTGCGCGAGGTCGGCGCTGCCCGGGTGGTCCCCCAGGCCGACGTCGAGGCAGGCGTCCTGGCGCAGCTCCTGCCGGGGCTGCTCGCCGACCGCGAGCGGCTCGCGGGGATGGCCGGCATGGCGCGCAGCGTCGCGCGTCCGGATGCCGCCGAGCGGATCGCGACGGTCTGCGAGGAGGTGGTCTATGGCTGATGCAGCCGCCCCCGCCCGCGAGCCGCGCCTCGCCGGCCGCGGCGCCTTCGGCCGGGTGCACCGGATCCACTTCGTGGGCATCGGCGGGGCCGGTATGGGCGGGATCGCCGAGGTCCTGCACAACCTCGGCTTTACCGTGACCGGCTCCGACGTGCGCTCGGGCGCGGTGGTGGAGCGCCTGATCGGGCTCGGGGTGGCGGTGCGCATCGGCCACGATCCGGCGCATATCGAGGGCACGGATGCCGTGGTCGTCTCCACCGCCGTCACCGAGGACAACGTCGAGGTCCAGGCGGCGCGCCGGGCGCGCCTGCCGGTGGTACCGCGGGCGGAGATGCTGGCCGAGCTCATGCGCTTCCGCCAGGGTGTCGCGGTAGCTGGCACCCACGGCAAGACGACGACCACGTCGCTGCTCGCCAGCTGCCTCGCCGAGGGCGGCCTGGACCCTACCTTCGTCATCGGTGGCCGGCTGATCAGCGCCGGCGCCCACGCGCGCCTCGGTACGGGCCCGTACCTGTTGGCCGAGGCCGACGAGAGCGACGCCTCCTTCCTCCACCTCAAGCCGGTGATGGCGGCGGTAACCAACATCGATGCCGACCACCTGGGTACCTATGGCGGCGACTTCGAGACGCTGCGCCGGACTTTCATCGACTTCCTGCACCACCTGCCGTTCTACGGCCTGGCGGTGCTGTGCCTCGACGACCCGGAAGTGCGCCGGCTGCGCGACGAGCTCGGCCGGCCGGTGCTGACCTACGGCTTCGCCGCGGACGCCGATATCCGCGCCGAGGCCCTGGAGCCCGACGGCCACCGGACCCGGTTCCGCGTCCACGAGGGCGACGGGGGATCCTTCCGGGTCGAGGTCAGCCTCCCGGGGCGGCACAACGTGCTCAATGCCACCGCCGCCATCGCCCTGGCGCGGGAGCTAGGCGTGGCGGTGCCGGCCATCCAGCGCGCACTCGCCGACTTCCAGGGCATCGGCCGGCGCTTCCAGGTCTATCCGGATATCCCCCTGGCGGGTGGGGGCACCGCTACGCTGGTGGACGACTACGCCCACCACCCGCGGGAGCTGGCGGCCACGCTCCAGGCGGCCCGGGAGGCCTGGCCGGGGCGGCGCCTGGTGGTCGTCTTCCAGCCGCACCGCTACTCCCGTACCCGGGAGCTCTTCCACGACTTCGCCCGGGTGCTCAGCGGTGCCGATGCGCTGGTGCTCACCGAGGTCTACGGCGCCGGTGAGGCCCCCCTGCCCGGTTTCGACGGGCGGGCCCTGGCGGCGGCGGTGCGCGAGCAGGGCGGCGTGCAGCCGATCTTTGCCGAAGCGCTGCCGGAGATCCCCGGCCTGCTGGCTGGGCTGCTACGGCCCCAGGACGTGGTCCTGACCCTGGGGGCAGGCAGTATCGGTAGCCTGCCGGCCCGTCTGGGCGAGGCGATAGCCCCGGGAGGTGGCCCATGACGGCGGTACCGAGGCGCCGGCGGGTGCAGCCGGGCGAGCTCCGCGAGCGCGAGCCCATGGCCGGCTATACCACATGGCGGGTGGGCGGCCCGGGACGGCGGGTCTACCGCCCGGCGGATGCCGCCGACCTGGTTGCCTTCCTGGCCGACCTGCCGGCGCAGGAGCCCTTGCTCTGGTGCGGCCTGGGGAGCAACCTGCTGGTCCGTGACGGCGGCCTGCCCGGCACGGTGCTACTCACCCAGGGCGGGCTCGACGGCCTGGCTATTACCGGCGACCGGATCCGGGCCGAGGCCGGGGTCGCCTGCGGGCGCCTGGCCCGCGAGGCGGTGCGCGCGGGCCTGGGCGGGCTGGCGTTCCTGGCCGGGATCCCCGGCACCGCCGGCGGGGCACTGGCGCTGAACGCCGGTGCCTGGGGCGGCACCACCTGGGAGCGCGTCGTCGCCGTGGAGACGGTGGATCGCTCCGGATGCGTCCGGCACCGCGCGCCGGCCGACTTCGAGGTGGGCTACCGCAGTGTCCGCGGCCCGGCGGGCGAGTCCTTCCTCGCCGCTACCTGGGCGCTGGAGCCGGGGTCGGTGGCAGGGCTGCGCGAGGCCGTGCGCGCGCTGCTGCGCCAGCGCAACGCCACGCAGCCTGTGGGCCAGGCGACCTGCGGCTCGGTCTTCCGGAATCCACCGGGGGATGCGGCCGGACGGCTCATCGACAGCGCCGGCCTGAAGGGCGCGCGCCGGGGCGGCGCGCGCGTATCCACCCGCCACGCCAATTTCATCCTCAACGAGGGAGGCAGCGCCGCGGATATCGAGGCCCTGATGCAGCACGTCCAGCACCGGGTGGCAGCGGTGCACGGGGTCCACCTGGAGCCGGAGGTCCATATCGTGGGGGAGGCAGCGCCTTGAGGGGGATCCCTGCGCGCCAAGACGCCGGGCGGATCGCCGTGCTCATGGGCGGGGACTCCGCCGAGCGCGACATCTCGCTGCGCAGCGGCGGGGCCGTGCTCGCTGCCCTGCAGCGCGGCGGCTACGACGCCGAGGCCTTCGACCCGCGGGATCGCGCCCTGGAGGCGCTGCGCGGCTACGATGGGGTCTTTATCGCCCTGCACGGCCGCGGCGGCGAGGACGGGACCGTGCAGGGCGTACTCGACCTGCTCGGCGTGCCGTACACCGGCAGCGGCGTGCTCGGCTCGGCGCTGGGCATGGACAAGTGGCGCTGCAAGCGCCTCTGGCAGGGCAGCGGATTGCCCACCCCGGCCGGCAGCCTGCTGGCGCCCGGGGATGCGGAGCCCGGGGAGGCGTTGGGCTGGCCGCTCATCGTCAAGCCGCTCCGGGAAGGCTCGAGCCTCGGCATGACCCGGGTAGCCGGCCCGGACCAGCTGGCGGCCGCCTATCGCGCCGCGGCCGTCTACGACACCGAGGTCCTTGCCGAGCAGTGGGTCGAGGGCGTGGAGTACACGGTGGCGCTACTCGGGGATCGCGCCTTGCCCTCGATCCGGCTGGAGACCTCCCACGCGTTCTTCGACTATGCGGCCAAGTATCAGGCCCACGACACCGGCCACCACTGCCCGAGCGGGCTCGAGGCGGCGGAGGAGGCCGAGCTCGACGCCCTGTGCCGGGAGGCCTTCCGGGCTGTCGGTGGTTACGGCTGGGGCCGGGTGGACGTGATGCGCGACGCCGAGGGCGCCTGGTGGCTCCTGGAGGTGAACACCGTCCCAGGCCTGACCGGCCATTCCCTGGTGCCCATCGCGGCGGCCCAGGCCGGGATCGGCTTCGATGAGCTTGTGGCCCGCATCCTCGGGGAGGCGCTGCCGTGACGCCGGCGGAGCGGCGCGATCGACCCGGCGCCCGCTGGCGCCGTGGGCCCCGGCTCCCGGCGCTGCCCGGCCTGCGGGCCTGGCTCTGGGGGGCTGCGGTGGCCTTGGTAGCGGTGGCCGCGGCCGGCGCCGGTGCCAAGGCGGTGCAGCAGGGGCGCATCCTGCCCCTGGAGCGGGTGGCGGTGACCGAGCTGCCGGAGCGGATCAGCGATGAGCGGATCCGCGAGGCGCTGGCGCCCCACCTGCACCGCAGCCTGCTGGCCGTGGATATGCGTGGCGCCCGGCAGGCGCTGGAGGCCCTGCCCTGGGTGGCCAGCGCCGAGGTGCGCCGGGCGTGGCCGGGCGCCCTGGAGGTCGCCCTGGTCGAGCGCCAGCCCCTGGCGCGCTGGGCGGGCGGTGGCCTCCTGGATACGGACGGCCAGCGTTTCGAGCCGCCAGCGGGTACGGTCCCCGAGGGCCTGGCGCGGCTGGCCGGGCCTGCGGGTAGCGAGCGCGAGGTGGCCGAGCTGTTCAAGGATCTGCGGCAGCGGCTCGCGGAGCAGGGGGTTGAGGTGGCGGCGTTACGCCTGTCGCCGCGGGCCTCCTGGCGTGCCGAGCTCGCCGGTGGGGTGGAGGTGGCCCTCGGGCGCCAGCAGCCTCGTGAGCGTGCGGCCCGGTTCGCGGCTGTACTGCCGACGTTGCGGCAAGCAAAACAGGCTCCGCTGGAGCGGGTCGATCTGCGCTACCCCAACGGGTTCGCGGTGGCTTGGGGAGCGGCGGAGGAAGCGGACTGAACGCGGAGCAGACCATGGTTCGAAAGACGGAAGACAGCTTGATCGTGGGTCTCGACATCGGCACCTCCAAGGTGGTTGCCATCGTCGGTGAGACCAAGGAAGACGGCGAGCTGGAGGTGATCGGGGTCGGTAGCCACCCCTCCCACGGGCTCAAGAAGGGGGTGGTGGTCAACATCGACTCGACGGTGCAGTCGATCCAGCGCGCCATCGAGGAGGCTGAGCTGATGGCCGGCTGCGAGATCCACTCCGGCTACGTGGGGATCTCCGGCAGCCACATCCGCAGCCTCAACTCCCACGGCATGGTAGCCATCCGTGACAAGGAGGTGATGCGCGCGGACTTGGAGCGGGTCCTCGACGGGGCCAAGGCGGTGGCGATCCCGGCGGATCAGCAGGTCCTGCACGTCATCCCGCAGGAGTTCGTGATCGATAGCCAGGAGGGGATCAAGGATCCGCTGGGCATGGCCGGCGTCCGGCTCGAGGCCCGGGTCCACATGGTGACCGGGGCCGTCTCGGCAGCGGACAATATCACCAAGTGCGTCCGCCGCTGCCAGCTGGAGGTGGACGATATCGTCCTGCAGCAGCTGGCCGCCAGCTACGCCGTGCTCAGCGACGACGAGAAGGAGCTCGGCGTCTGCCTGGTGGATATCGGCGGCGGTACCACGGATATCGCCGTCTTTACCGGCGGCGCCATTCGGCATACGGCGGTGATCCCCATCGCCGGCTACCAGGTGACGAACGACATCGCGGTGGCCCTGCGCACGCCGACGCACCACGCCGAGGATATCAAGGTCCGCTACGCCTGCGCGCTGTCGCAGCGGGCGAGCCCCGAGGAGAGCATCGAGGTGCCGTCGGTGGGCGACCGGCCGCCGCGGCGGCTGTCCCGGCAGTCGCTGGCCTCGGTGGTGGAGCCGCGCTACGAGGAGCTGCTGGCGCTGGTGCAGACGGAGCTGCGCAAGAGCGGCTTCGAGGACCTGATCCCGGCCGGCATCGTGCTCACTGGCGGCAGCTCGAAGATGGAGGGGGTCACGGAGCTCGCCGAGGAGCTCTTCCATCTGCCGGTGCGCATCGGGGTCCCGAAGTTCATCACCGGCCTGTCGGATGTGGTCTGCAACCCCATGTACTCCACAGGCGTGGGGTTGCTCGCCTTTGGCGCGCACAACCGGGACAGCGGCCTGTCCCCGGCGCTGGGCCGGGACGCCGGCATGAACGCCCTGTGGGGACGGATGAAGAGCTGGTTCAAGGGATACTTTTGATAGACGCCGGTGCGGAAAAGCGCCAGAGATCGTAAGGAGGGTAGCGCTATGTTTGAGCTCATGGATACCGCCAACCAGAACGCGGTTATCAAGGTCATCGGTGTCGGCGGCGGCGGCGGTAACGCTGTCCAGCACATGGTCGACAGCGATATCGAGGGCGCGGAGTTCATCTACGCCAATACGGACGCCCAGGCGTTGGCGACGACCCGGGCCGGCGTGACGGTGCAGCTCGGCTCCGGCGTCACGAAGGGGCTAGGCGCCGGGGCGGACCCGATCACGGGCCGGGAGGCTGCCGAGGAGTCCCGGGACCGCCTGCAGGAGGTCCTCGACGGGGCGGATATGGTCTTCATCACCGCCGGGATGGGCGGCGGCACGGGGACCGGCGGCGCCCCCGTGGTCGCCGAGGTGGCCCGCGAGATGGGCATCCTCGCCGTGGCCGTGGTGACGAAGCCGTTCCCCTTCGAGGGCAACAAGCGCATGGGGGTGGCCGAGCAGGGGATCAAGGAGCTCGAGGAGAGCGTCGACTCCCTGATTACCATCCCCAACGAGCGGCTGCTGCCGGTCCTCGGCAAGAACCTGACCCTGCTCGACGCCTTCAAGTCGGCCAACGACGTCCTCCACGGGGCCGTGCGCGGGATCGCCGAGCTGATCACCCGGCCGGGGCTGATCAACGTCGACTTCGCCGACGTGCGCACGGTGATGTCCGAGATGGGCATGGCCGTGATGGGCAATGGCGTCGCCTCCGGCGAGGGGCGGGCCCGCGAGGCCGCCGACCGGGCCATCGCCTGCCCGCTGCTGGAGGACTTCAACCTCTCCGGCGCCAACGGCGTCCTCGTCAACGTGACCGGCGGCAACAACCTGTCCATCGGCGAGTTCGACGAGGTCGGCAACGCGGTGCGCGAGTACGCCTCCGACGAGGCCACGGTGGTCGTCGGCGCGGTCATCGATCCGGAGCTGGAGGAGGAGCTGCGCGTGACCGTGGTCGCGACCGGCCTCGGCTCCGCGCCGCAGGCGACGGGCGCTCCGGCGAAGGCGGCGGAGCAGGTCGCCCGCAAGCAGACGGGGGAGGTGGACTACTCGCAGCTGGATCGGCCGACGGTGCTCCGCCAGAGCAGCGCCGCCAGCGAGGAGCGCCAGGAGAGCGATACCGAGGGGGATATGGCGTACCTGGATATCCCGGCGTTCCTGCGGCGGCAGGCCGATTGAGCAGTCCTATGTTGCAGCGCATTACCCTTGGCGGGGCCATCGTACTACAATGGGGTGACATCTTGTCGCTCCGGCGAGGGTGGCGTAGACAGCGCGTCCGCGCAGGGCGTGCCTGAATGGACCTGGGCAGATGAGTAGTGGAGCCGAGTCGAGACATGATCCGTCAACGCACCTTGAAGAACAATATCCGCGCGACCGGCGTCGGCCTGCACACCGGGGAGAAGGTCTACCTGACCCTGCGACCGGCGCCGGCCAATGCCGGGATCGTCTTTCGGCGTACGGATCTCGACCGGGAAATCAAGGCGACGGCTGCGGCCGTGGGGGACACCCGCCTGTCCACTGCCCTGATCGATGACACCGGCGCCCGCGTCGCCACCGTAGAGCACCTGCTATCGGCGCTGGCCGGGCTGGGGATCGACAACTGCTACGTCGACCTCTCCGCCGCCGAGGTGCCTATCATGGACGGCAGCGCTGCGCCGTTCGTATTCTTGATACGCTCAGCGGGCATCAAGGAGCAGGAGGCCCCCAAGCGTTTCGTGCGCATCCTCGAGCCGGTCCAGGTCGTCGACGGCGACAAGTGGGTGGCCTTCGAGCCGTTCGAGGGCTTCAAGGTCAGCTTCACCATCGACTTCGACCACCCGGTCTTCCGGGAAAAGCACGCCAGTGCGCAGATCGACTTCTCCTCCACCTCCTTCGTCAAGGAGGTCAGCCGCGCGCGGACCTTCGGCTTCATGAAGGAGTTCGAGGCGCTGCGGGCGTCGCAGCTGGCGCTCGGCGGGAGTCTCGACAATGCCATCGTGGTCGACGACTACCGCGTGCTCAACGAGGACGGCCTCCGGTACCGGGATGAGTTCGTCAAGCACAAGATCCTCGATGCCATCGGCGACCTCTATCTGCTCGGCAGCAGCCTGATCGGCTCCTACCACGGGCACAAGTCGGGCCACGCCCTGAACAACCAGCTGCTGTGCAAGCTCCTGGAGCAGGAGCACGCCTGGGAAGAGGTGACCTTCGACGAGATCGAGGACTTGCCTATCGCCTACGACCAGCCCGTCGTCGCCTGATACCCGCATCCGGGCGGATGCCGTGGCCCTCGGAAGCGACGGCCTGCGCCGGGTACGCTTGCGGCCGGATGGCGCCAGCGGGTAGGCTAAAGATTTCCTCCTAGAAGCTGGCCCATGGACCTTATCAAGACCCGCGCCATCCTGTTCGATCTCGACGGGACGCTGGTGGACAGCGCCCCGGATCTGGCCGCCGCCATCAATCGGGTCCTGGCCGAGCGGGGGCAGGAGCCGGTCTCCGAGGCGCAGGTGCGCGACTGGACCGGCGACGGGACACGGCGCCTGGTAGCCCGCGCCCTGACGGGCAGCCGCGACGGCGAGCCGGCCGCGGAGACGCTGGATGCTGCCCTGGAGCGCTTCCTCGAGTGCTACGGCGAGGCGGTCTACGTCGACTCCCGGCCGTACGCCGGCGCCGTCCAGGGGGTTGCGGAGCTCGCCCGCTCCGGGATGCGGCTGGCGGTGGTGACCAACAAGCCCCGCCATCTCGCCGACGCCATCCTGGCGCATATGGGGATCGCCAGCCACATCGACGCCGTGGTCGGCGGCGACAGTACCGACGCCCGCAAGCCGGACCCCGAGCCCCTGCGCTTCGCGATGGAGCGCCTCGGCGCCGCGTCGATCACCACGCTCATGGTCGGCGACTCGGCCACCGACGTGGAGGCCGCCCGCAACGCCGGGATCTCGGTGGCCTGCGTCCCCTACGGCTACCGCCGGGGGGTCGCCGTCGAGGCGCTGGGCGCCGACGGCGTCATCGAGGCGATCACCGAGCTGCCGCCCCTGCTGCGCGGAGCCGCCTGAGGGCCATGAAGGAGCACGAGTTCCACAGCCTCGCAGACGCCGGCTACACCCGCATCCCGCTCATCCGGGAGGTGCTCGCCGACCTCGACACCCCGCTGTCCACCTACCTCAAGCTCGCCCGCGGGCCCCGCTCGTTCCTCTTCGAGTCCGTCGAGGGGGGCGAGAAGTGGGGGCGCTACTCCATTATCGGCCTGCCCGCCCGGACGGAGATCGCGGTCTACGGCCACCGCATCGAGGTGCACCGCGACGGTGTGCAGGTCGACGAGGAGGAGGTCGTTGACCCGCTCGCCTGGATCGAGGCCTACCAGCACCGCCACCGGGCGGCCCCGCCCTCGGGGTTCCCGCAGATGCCCCGGTTCCTCGGCGGCCTGGTGGGCTACTTCGGCTACGATACGGTGCGCTACGTCGAGCCGCGGCTGGCGGGCAACGCCCCGGCGGACGCCCTCGGCCTGCCCGATATCTGCCTGGTTGAGGCCGAGGAGGTGGTCGTCTTCGACAACCTGGCCGGGCGCCTCTACCTCGTGGTCCACTGCGACCCCCGCGAGGCGGGCGCCTACGAGCACGGCCTGGCCCGCCTGGACGAGCTGGCGGAGCGGCTGGCGGAGCCGCTGGCGCGCAGCCAGCGCCGTTCCGGCCATGGCACCGCCGGCGAGCCGCGCTACAACTTCACCCAGGCCGGCTACGAGACGGCGGTGGAGCGCATCCGCGAGTACATCGCCGCCGGCGACGTGATGCAGGTGGTCCCCTCGCAGCGCATGAGCATGCCGTTCAGCGCCGAGCCGCTGGACCTGTACCGGGCGTTGCGCTGCACCAATCCCTCGCCCTACATGTATTTCCTCGATCTCGGCGCCTGCCAGGTGGTGGGCTCCTCGCCGGAGATCCTGGTGCGCCTCGAGGAGGGGGAGGTGACCGTGCGCCCGATCGCCGGCACCCGCAAGCGCGGCGCCACGGAGGCCCGCGACCGGGAGCTGGAGGCGGAGCTGGTCGCCGATCCCAAGGAGATCGCCGAGCACGTCATGCTCATCGACCTGGGCCGCAACGACGTCGGCCGGGTCGCCGAGACCGGCACGGTGCGCCTGACCGAGCGCATGGCGGTGGAGCGCTACTCCCAGGTCATGCACATCGT
>CAJXLI010000004.1 GCA_913055575.1 uncultured Ectothiorhodospiraceae bacterium | reverse complement strand
GTGGTCACCCGCAAGGGCAAGGGCTACGCCCCCGCCGAGGAGGACCCCATCTCCTACCACGGCGTCAGCCGCTTCGATCCCGAGCGCGGGCTCACCAAGGGGCAGCGGAGCCGGCTCAACTACACCGACGTCTTCGGCCACTGGATCTGCCACGCGGCGGCCTCGGATACGCGGGTCACGGCTATTACGCCCGCCATGCGCGAGGGCTCCGGGCTGGTGGAGTACGCGCAGCGCTTCCCGCAGCGCTTCTTCGACGTGGGGATCGCTGAGCAGCATGCCGTGACCCTGGCCGCGGGCATGGCCTGCGAGGGCGTTCGCCCGGTGGTGGCCATCTACTCCACCTTCCTGCAGCGGGGCTACGATCAGCTTGTGCACGACGTCGCCCTGCAGCGCTTGCCGGTGCTCTTCGCCGTGGATCGCGCCGGGATCGTCGGGGCCGATGGGGCGACGCACCAGGGGACCTACGACCTGAGCTACCTGCGCTGCATCCCGGACCTGACGATCATGGCGCCGGGCGATGAGGCCGAGTGCTGGCGCATGCTCTCCACCGGCCTGAGCCTGGACGGGCCGGCGGTGGTACGCTACCCGCGCGGGGCTGGCCCCGGCGAGGCGTTGCCCGAGGGGCTGGAGACGCTGCCGGTGGGGCAGGCCGAGGTGCGCCGCGAAGGCCGTAGCGGCGTGGCGCTGCTCGTCTTCGGAGCGCTGCTGCCGGTGGCCGAGGCGGTGGGCGAGGAGCTGGGGCTCACCGTGGTCAATATGCGCTTCGTCAAGCCGCTGGACGAGGCCACGGTGCACCGCCTTGCCGGCGATCACCGGCGCCTGGTGACGCTGGAGGAGGGCGTCATCGCCGGCGGCGCCGGTAGCGGTGTGGCCGAGTATTTGGCCGGCTCCGGCCACAACGTGCCGGTGACCCACCTCGGCTTGCCGGATGTGCCCATCCACCACGGCGCCCGTGACCACGTCCTGGCCGAGCACGGGCTGGATGCCGATGGCCTCCGGCGCAAGCTGCAGGGGCTGATCTGAGAGGCAGGCGCTTTGATGGCCCGTGCCTCCGTCATCCACGAGGCGCTGGCCCGCGATCAGGCAACCGGGGAGGCGCTTTGCCTCGACCGCATCTATCCGCGGATGACCGGCCTGCTGGGCAGCTCCCTCGGCGGTGGCCAGGCCCACGACTGATCAGGCGCGCCCCGCATCCGTGCTCACCGGCGCTACCTCCGGCTCGCAGGGGGATCACGCCGGGCTGCCGCGGCGGCTCCCAGGGGCCCTGAGCTGGCAGCGCCGGTGCCCTCGGCCCGCGAGTTCGTCCTAGCCACCGTTCTCCCAGCCGCCATCCTCCCAGCCGCCGCTGTCCCATTCGCCCCACTCGTCCTCCGCCAGGCGCTCGCGCCGGTTCTGCAGGTACGACTCGCGCATGAAGATGTAGGGATCGGCGCCCGAGTCGGCCATGAGCTCGTCCAGCGAGAGCAGCTCGGCCCGGGTATCGACGATGTTCAGGGCGGTTACGCCGTAGCGTGTGGCGCTCTCCACGTCGGCCCAGTGTAGGGGGTCGTGGTAGTCGCGGGTGAGGTAGCGCCCGGCCAGGCCGGTGGTATCGCGGATGTTGCTCGGCCCGAGCAAGGGCAGGACCAGGTAGGGCCCCGCTGGTGTGCCCCACTCCCCCAGGGTCAGGCCCAGGTCGGTCTGCTCCTGCTCCAGGCCGGCGGCGCCGGCGACGTCGAATAGGCCGAGCACCCCCACCGTGGTGTTGAGGAGGAAGCGGGCGGTGCTGCGGCTGCCCTCGCCGAGCTTGCCCCGCAGGTAGTAGTTGCCCGCGCTGAAGGGCTCGCGCAGGTTGTCCAGGGCGTTGCCGATGGGCCGGCGCACGGCGGTGGGGAGGTAGTCCCGATAGGCTACGGCGACCGGGCGGAGGGCGTAGTCGTCCACCGTCTGGTTGAAGGCGAAGACCCACCGATTGTAGGGCTCCAGGGGATCCTGGGTCCCCTGCTCCCAGCCATCGTCCCACGCGGCCTCGTCTGCGGTGCTGGTGGTGTCTGCGGGATCTTCTTCGGTGGTGCCCGTGCCGGCGCAAGCGGTGAGCAGCGGCAGCAGCGCCAGCAGGAGGGTCCGGTAGTGCCAGTGCTTCAGCATGACGCATCGTCTCCAGGGTTGAGGTCGGCGGTGCGCGGGCCGGTGGCAGCCGCCCCCTTGCCGGGGTTGAGCAGGCCGTCGGGATCCAGGGCCTGCTTGAGGTGCTGCATCAGCTCGATGCCTAGCGGATCGGCGTAGCTGCGGACCTCGTCGCGCTTGAGCTGCCCGACCCCGTGCTCGGCGGCCACCGAGCCGGCGAAGCGGCGTACCTCATCGTGGACAATGCGGTGGTAGCTCGCCCTCTGGGCGAGGAAGGCCGCGCCGTCGGCGTCCGCCGGCTGGGTCAGGTTGAAGTGGAGATTGCCGTCGCCCACGTGGCCGAACACGCAGGGCCGTACCCGGGGGTCGAGCCCTTGTACCGCGGCCAGCGCCCGCGGGACGAAGGCGGCGATGTCGCCGGGCAGGACCGAGATGTCGTGCTTGATGCTCGCCCCGACGCGCTTCTGGCCGTCGGGGATGGCGGTGCGCAGCCGCCAGAGCCGGGCCGCTGCCGCCTCGGTGGGGGCGAGCCGGGCGTCGTCGATCTGGCCTGCCTCCTGCAGCGGCTCCAGGGCCGCTGCCAGCGCCGCGTCCAGGTCGGCCCGGGGGTCCGGTGTAGCCAGCTCCACTAGCAGGTACCAGGGAGAGCCGGGCAGCGGGTTCGCCGGGGTGTCCTCGAGGTGCTGGCCCATGGCCAGGGCCTCGGCGCTCATCAGCTCGGCGGCCACGACGGCGTCGCCGCTCTCGGCCTGGGCAGCGCGCACCAGGGGTAGGATGGGCCCTAGCTCGGGCATGGCCAGCAGCGCCACGCGGCGGTTGCTAGGGATCGGGTGCAGGCGCAGGGTGGCGGCGGTGATGATCCCGAGCTCGCCGCCGGAGCCGATGAACAGGTCGCGTATATCGTAGCCGCTGTTGTCCTTGCGCAGCCCCTGCAGGCTACGCCAGATCCGGCCGTCGGCGAGCACCACCTCGAGGCCGAGCGTCTGCGCGCGGGCGTTGCCGTAGCGCAGCACATTGAGCCCGCCAGCGTTGGTGGCCAGGTTGCCGCCGATCCGGCACTCTGCCTCGGAGGCCAGGCTCAGGGGCAGATAGCGCCCGGCCCGGGCCGCCGCCTCCTGGAGGGCGGCCAGGGTGCAGCCGGCCTCGGCAACGAGGTGGCCGTCCTCGGCGTCGAGGTGGCGGATGCGCCGGAGCCGCTCGAGGCTGATCACCACCTCGCCGGCATGGCGGGGGGCGCCGCCTCCGACCGTGCCGGTGTTGCCGGACTGGGCGACCACGGCTGCGCCGTAGTCGCGGCATAGCCGGACCGCGGCGGCCACGCCGTCGGTGTCCGCAGGCCGTACGACCAGCCGGCCCTGCCCAGTGTAGAGCCCGCGCTGCTCCGCCATGTACGGCGCGAGCCGAGTGGGGTCGGTCACGACCGCTGCCTCGCCGAGGCGCTCGCGCAACGCCCCGGCCAGGCCCGGGTGGGGCTGGGTCTCGCTCATGCGGCTATTATGCCGCTACAGGTAAGGGGATGCGAGCCAGGACACCGCGTCCCGCAGGCGCTCCGCAGGTGTCCGCTGTGCCAGCTCGGAGCGGCTGATCTGCCGCGATCCAGCGCGCATGCGCCGGCAGTCGGTGGCCATATCTCCGGCGAGGGTCGGGTCGTAGATCTCCGCGTTGAGCTCGAAGTTCAGGCGTAGGCTGCGCGGGTCCATGTTCGACGAGCCGATCTGCGCGTAGCGCCGATCCACCACGAACAGCTTGGAGTGGGCGAACGGCGGCGGCTGGTAGTAGACCTGGACGCCCCATTGGATCAGCTCAGCGAGCATGTGCCGCGTCGCCCAGTGGACGAAGGGGAGGTTGTTGCGCTCGGGCAGCAGGACGTTGACCTCGACACCGCGCAGGGCCGCTGCCTCCAGCGCCGTCGTCAGCGAGCGCATGGGCAGGAAGTAGGGGGTGACGACCCAGACCTCCTCCCGTGCCGCGGACAGGGCCCCGATCAAGGTCATCACCAGCCGATCCAGATCCTCGTTGGGGCCATCGGTGATGATCCGGCACAGCGCACCCTCGCTGTGTGGCTGGCCGGGCACGGACAGCCCCTGGGGGTCGCCGGTGGTGAACGCCCAGTCCTCGAGGAAGACCTGCTCCATCTGCGCCACGGCCGGCCCGTCGATCAGGAAGTGGATGTCGTCGACCAGGCGGGGCCTATCGCTCTGCAGCACGTGGCGGTCGCTGAGGTTCATGCCGCCGGTGAAGCCGCGCTGGCCGTCCACTACCAGCAGCTTGCGGTGGTTGCGCAGGTTGATCGACAGCTGCGGGGGCAGCAGGCGTGGCGGCAGGAAGCGGGCGGTAGGGATCCCGGCGCGGCGCAGCAGCCGGCTGGCGCGGGGCCAGGCGTAGAGGTCACCGACGCCGTCGATGAGCACGCGCACGTCTACGCCGCGGCGGTAGGCGGCAGCCAGGGCACGGATGAACTGCCAGCCGCTGGCTCTCGTGCCGAAGATGTAGGTGCTCAGGTAGACCGAGTGCTGCGCGGTGTCGATGGCCTCGAGCATACGGGGGTACGCCTGCTCGCCGTTGTGCAGGCTCTGGATCCGGTTGCCGTGCTGCAGCGGCCGGCCGGTCACGGCGTCCGATATGCGGACCTGCTCGGCGTACTCCGGGCCGATGGCGGGCGTATGGCTCCTCGCCGAGGGGGCCGGGCCCGACGGGGCCCGCTCCTCGGCCATCAACTTGCGCGCCCGCGTCCGGACACGGTTGATGCCGAAGGTGTAGTAGAAGAGCGCGCCGGCCAGGGGGAAGAGCAGGCAGACGGTGATCCATGCTGTCGCTACCTGGGGCTCCTGCTTGGTGAGCAGGGCGTGTCCAGCAGCGATAGGGCCGGCGAGGGCGGCGAGGACACTGACGGTGGCGAGGATCCAGGCGGCAAGGTCCATGGGCATCAGTGTCGGCGTTTTCGTCGCAGTTGGGAACCGGGCTTTGGGTTGAGCCTGGCGTTATATTAGGATTAAACTAATTCTGCATTAATCCACGGTATAGCGATCGGACCAGAGGGCCCTATGACCGAGACCCGCCCAACCCCGAAGTTCGAGGAGGACGAGGGGGCCGGCTACCTCCGCGCGGTGGGCCTGCGCCCCACCCAGCAGCGGCTTGCGCTCGCTGGGCTGCTGTTCTCCGGCGAGGATCGCCACGTAACCGCTGAATCGCTCTACGAGGAGGCCACGGCGCAGGGGGTGAGGGTCTCCCTGGCGACGGTCTACAACACCCTGAACCAGTTCAAGGATGCCGGGCTGCTGCGTGAGGTCGTCGTCCACGCCGGCAAGTCCTACTTCGATACCAAGACCGAGTCGCACCACCACCTCTACGACGAGGACAGCGGCAAGATCGAGGACGTCCACCTGGAGGTGGACGAGGAGCAGGTGCGCCGCAAGGTAGAGGTCCCGTCCGGCAAGCGCATCGCTGGGGTGGATATCGTCGTCCGCCTGCGCGAGCATAAGGGGTAGGCGTATCCACCGCATAGCGAGGGAGGGTATTTGGGCGCAGCGAGCGCTGTCGGCATCTATGTAGACGTTGCCAACATCCAGGCCAATGGCGGCTTCGGCATGCAGTACGACGTGCTGCGCCGGCTGGCATGCCGGGGCGGGAGAGAGGCGCTGCGCCTCAATGTCTACGCGGTCTACGACGACTCCCGGGCCTACAAGGACGCCGCCTACCAGCAGAAGATCAACAACTTCTTCGGCTCCCTGCGGGAGTTCGGCTACAAGGTCATCGTCAAGCACTTCCGCTGGTATACCGATGACGAGGGCAACCGCTACGCCAAGGCCAACGCCGACCTGGAGATGGCCGTGGACGCCCTCACCCAGTCCCGTAACCTCTCCCGAGTGGTCCTGGTCACCGGCGACGGCGACTTCGTGCAGGTGGTCCGCGCCTTGCAGGATCAGGGCTGCCGCGTGGAGATCATCGCCTTCGAGAACATCTCCGGCGACCTCAAGCGCGAGGCGGACGACTTCATCTCCGGCTACCTGATCCCCGGGCTGCTGCCGAGCCGCCGCGGCGGCAACGGCCACCCTGCCTGGGGCGAGATCGGCTCGCGGGTGCGGGGCACCTGCTACTACCACGCCCAGGAGGGTAGCTACGGCTTCCTGCGCTACCTGCGCGGGGATCTCGACTGGCGGGACAACCTCTGGGTCACCGATACCCGGGACCCCGACTCGCCCTACGCCTCGGCCTTCTTCCGCGACGTGGACCTGCCGGAGGATGTCAATCCGGCGGACTTGCCGAGCCACCAGATCGTGCTGGAGTTCGAGGTGGTGCCGTCACCGGTCAAGGAGGGGGCGCTGCAGGCCGCGCAGATCCAGCGCGTCTAGCGTGCCCGGCCGGTAGCGGCTCTCTGCCGGGCTACCCCAGGTGGTAGCGAGCCGGCCTACGCGGCCGCGTCAGCCCCCTTCCCCGAGGAGCTCCGCCAGGGTCGCCGCGTGGACCTGCCCCTGGCGCCCGCGGGCCAGCCGTTGCGCCTCGACCAGGCTGTGCAGCTGGGACAGCGCCTGCTCGAAGCCGTCGTTGACGACGAGGTAGTCGTACTCCGCGTAGTGCGAGATCTCCTCGACCGCCTCGGCCAGGCGGCGCTCGATGACCGTTGCCGGGTCCTGGCCGCGCTCGCTGAGCCGGCGTCGGAGCTCCGCCCGCGAGGGCGGCAGGATGAAGACCGAGACAGCCTCCGGCAGGGCCTGGCGTACCTGCTGCGCCCCCTGCCAGTCGATCTCCAGGATCACGTCGGCGCCGGTGTCCAGGCGCGTCTCCACCGCGTCCCGCGAGGTGCCGTAGAGGTTGTCGAAGACGCGGGCATACTCCAGGAAGCGGCCGGCCTCGACGCGCTCCACGAATTGCGCCTCGTCGAGGAAGTGGTAGTCCACGCCGTCGCTCTCCCCGTGACGCGGGGGGCGGGTCGTGCTGGAGACGGACAGCTCCAGGCCGGGGACCCGGCTCAGCAGGGCGCGCACCAGGCTCGTCTTGCCGGCGCCGGAGGGCGCCGAGACGATGAAGAGGTTGCCGCGGGGCGGTGCTACCTCACTCGACATTCTGGACCTGCTCGCGCATCTGCTCGATAAGGACCTTCAGCTCCAGGGCGGCGTTGCTGCTCTCCACACGGCCGGACTTCGAGGCCACGGTGTTCGCCTCGCGGTTGAGCTCCTGCATCAGGAAGTCGAGCCGCCGGCCCACCGGCTCCGCCGCATCCAGCAGGCGCAGGGTCTCCTGCAGGTGGGCCTGGAGGCGCTCGAGCTCCTCGTCGATGTCCAGCCGCTGGACGATGTAGGCCAGCTCCTGCTCCAGGCGGCCGGGGTCGGCCGGCTCGGGCAGCTCCGCTAACCGGGCGGTCAGGCGCTTGCGGATGCGCTCATTGAGCTGCTCGCGGTCCGCCGCCAGCTGTGCGACCGTCGCCTGGGCCGCCTCGGCGCGGCTTCGGAGGTGCTCGGCCAGCTGCTCCCCCTCGCGGGCGCGGTGGGCGCGCAGGCCCGTCAGGGCCTCGTCGAGCAGCGCCAGGGCCGCCTCCTGCAGCGGCTCCGGGTCCGCCGCCGGCTCGCCGATGACGCCGGGATAGCGCAGGATCTCGGCGGTGGAGGCCGGCTGCGCCGCATCGCCGAGGCGGGCGCCGATCTCCGCGGCGATCCGTGCCAGCGCGTCGACCCGCTCCCAGTCGACCTCCAGCCCGCCGGCGCCGCCGGGCTCGGCGGTGTAGCGCAGATGGCACTCGACCTTGCCGCGCCCGAGCTGACTCCGGACGCGCTCGCGGATCGACGGCTCGAGGCTGCGGAGCTCCTCGGGCAGGCGCGGCTGGATCTCCAGGTAGCGGTGGTTGACCGAGCGCAGCTCCCAGGCCAGGCGCCCGGCTCGGCCACCCCACTCGCCCCGGGCCTCGCGGCGCTCGAAGGCGGTCATGCTGTGGATCAACGGTGCCTTCTCCACGGCAATGGGGAATGGACCAGTATATCAGATGGCGCCGCAGCACTCCCCCTGGGGATGGGCATGATGGCCCGATTGCAGGTATCTCCACATCCCGTAGAATGCGCGTGCGCGGCATGTCCAGATAGCGGCTCGCGTTGTGGCGGTGGGGCGATCCTCGTGGCGTGGCCACCGATGCGCTCGAAGGCCTCGCCGGGCAGGGATGTCGGCGAGCCGGTCCGGCGGGGGCCATGGCCATACCGCATCTACGCTCCGCATACCGGTGCGGCGCTGCCGGCGCCGCACCCCCGATCAGGAGGCACGAATGCGCCCGAGCGGTCGACAGGTCGACGAGCTTCGCCCGGTTGCCATCCAGCGGCAGTTCACCAAGCACGCCGAGGGGTCGGTGCTCATCGCCTTCGGCGATACCAAGGTACTCTGTACGGCCAGCGTTGAGGCCCGGGTCCCGCCCTGGCTGCGTGGCAAGGGCCAGGGCTGGGTGACCGCTGAGTACGGTATGCTGCCGCGCGCCACCCATACCCGCAGCGACCGTGAGGCGGCCCGCGGCAAGCAGCAGGGGCGGACCGTGGAGATCCAGCGCCTGATCGGCCGCTCCCTGCGCGCCGCGGTGGACGCCGAGGCCCTCGGCGAGCGCAGTATCGTGGTCGATTGCGATGTCCTGCAGGCCGACGGCGGCACCCGGACCGCCGCTATTACCGGCAGCTATGTAGCGCTCCGCGACGCGGTGGCCGGTCTGCTCCGCGACAGGGTGCTGAGCAGCTCGCCCATCCACGGCCAGGTGGCCTCGGTCTCGGTGGGCGTCTATCGCGGTGAGCCGGTCCTCGACTTGGACTACGCCGAGGATGGGGAGGCGGAGACCGACATGAACGTGGTCATGAACGACGCCGGCGGGTTCATCGAGCTCCAGGGCACCGCCGAGGGCCACGCCTTCCGGCGCCATGAGCTCGACCGCATGCTCGCCCTGGCCGAGCACGGCGTGACGGGGCTGATGCAGCATCAGCGGGAGGCGCTGGCAGCATGAGGATGGTGTTGGCGACGGGCAATGCCGGCAAGCTCGCCGAGCTGACGCGCATGCTCGAGGGCTACGGCGTGGAGGTGGTCAGCCAGGCCTACCTGGGCATCGATCCGCCGGTGGAGACCGGCGTCACCTTCGTCGAGAACGCCCTGCTCAAGGCGCGGCACTGCGCCGAGCACAGCGGCCTGCCGGCGGCGGCCGACGACTCCGGGCTGGTGGTGCCGGCGCTCGACGGCGAGCCGGGCGTCTACTCGGCCCGGTACGCCGGCCCCGAGGGCGACGACGCCGCCAACAACCGCAAGCTGCTCGCCGAGCTGGCAGCGTGCGACGGTGATCGGCGCGCTACCTTCCACTGCGTGATGGTCTACCTGCGCCACGGCGCGGATCCGGCGCCGCTGATCGCCCACGGCAGCTGGCACGGGTCGATCGCGGAGGCGCCCCGGGGGACGCAGGGCTTCGGCTACGATCCGCTCTTCGAGGATCCCGAGCTCGGCCGTACGGGGGCCGAGCTGGACGCCCCGGAGAAGGACGCGCGCAGCCACCGCGGCCAGGCCCTGCGCGCCCTGATCGACGGTCTCGCTGCCGAGCTCCGCCGCTGAGCCGCGCCGCGCCATGAGCGCTGTCTCGGCCCCGGGCGTGCCGCCGCTGGCGGTCTATGTGCACCTGCCCTGGTGCCTGCAGCGCTGCGGGTACTGCGACTTTCACGCCCACGCCCTGCGCGGCGAGCTCCCGACGCAGGCGTACGTCGCGGCGCTGGGCCGGGAGCTGCGCCGGCAGGCCGGGGACGCCCTGGGGCGCCGCGTGGCCAGCGTCTACATCGGCGGCGGGACGCCGAGCCTCTTCCCCCCGGAGGCCATCGGCGATCTGCTCGCCGACCTGGATCGGGTCCTGGGGGTGGCCGAAGGGGCCGAGATCACCCTGGAGGCCAATCCCGGTGCCACCGAGACCGCGCGCCTCGCCCGCTTCCGTGAGGCCGGGGTTACGCGGCTGTCATTGGGGGTGCAGAGCCTTGATGACGCCTCGTTGGCGCGCCTCGGCCGCATCCACGACGCCGCCGCAGCGCGGGCGGCGGTGGCCGAGGCCCGGGCTGCCGGCTTCCGCGGCATCAACGCCGATCTCATGTACGGCCTTCCGGGGCAGGGGGTGGCGGATGCCGAGGCGGATGTGGCCGGTGTGCTCGAGCTAGGGGTGGACCACGTCAGCCACTACCAGCTGACCATCGAGCCGGAGACCCCCTTCGGCCGCCGCCCGCCCGCGGACTTGCCCGATGAGGCAGCGGTCCTCGCCATGGAGACCGCCTGCCGCAGGCGCCTGGCGGCGGCCGGTCTGGCGCGCTACGAGGTCTCCGCCTTCGCCAGGCCGGGGCAGCGCAGTGCCCACAATATCGGCTACTGGACCTTCGGTGACTACCTGGGCCTGGGGGCGGGGGCGGCGGGCAAGCTCACCGGCGCCGACGGGCGGGTGGTCCGTACCCGGCAGGAGCCTGCCCCGCAACGCTGGATGGCCGCCGCCGGCGGCCCCGAGGCGGAGGGCGAGCGCGAGGTGCTCAGCGGGCCGGCACTGCGCTTCGAGGTCTTCCTCAACGGGCTCCGGCTGTGCGAGGGCATCCCCGCGACGCTGGCCGCGGCGCGCAGCGGCTGCAGCCGGGCCGAGCTGGCCGCCTGGCTGGCACCGGTGCGGGAGCGTGGCTGGCTGGTGTGGACGGAGGCGGATCGGATCCGGCCCAGCGCAGCGGGCCTGGAGATGCTCGATAGCCTGCTGCTGGAGCTGATGCCCTGATGCCGCCGTGCCCCGGGCAGGGCAGGGACCATCTCGAGCCACGCCGTCGGCAAGGGCCCGGTATGTGCGGCGATGCGCCTTCCTAGCGTAGCGGCAAGGCTGTAGAATCTTCATATAGCTTGCAGAATTGTGCCTGGAGGACGCGATGGCCCGTGTAACTGCCGAGGATTGCCTGGATAATGTCGAGAACCGTTTCGAGCTGGTGCTCGCGAGCGCCAAGCGGGCCCGGCAGCTCGCCAACGGGATCGAGCCGAAGGTGGACTGGCAGCACGATAAGCCCACCGTGGTGGCGCTGCGGGAGATCGCCGAGGGCCACGTGACCTCGGAGATCCTGACCCGGGCCGAGGAGGCAGCGGCCGAGAGCCTGGGCCTCGGGGGCTTCAGCGCCGCTGACGTCGAGGCCGAGGTAGGCGGCGGCCCGGTGCAGCCGGACCCCAGCGCCAGCCAGGAGCGTTCCTTCGACGAGGCGGCCGGTGATCCCGGTGTCGGCGCCGAGCCCGAGGGGGACGATCCCGACCCGGCCTCGTGACCCTGTGCCGGGATCGGTATGCCGCGTGCCGGGAGCGTAATCAACGCCGGTGAGTCGGCCTCGGCGGCCCAGCCGGAGCAGCGCATCCAGGAGGTCTGTGCGCTGCTCGAGGCGTACCTGGAGCCGCAGCAGGTTGAGCAGGTCTACGCGGCCTACCAGTTCAGCGCCGCCGCCCACGAGGGGCAGCGGCGGCGCTCGGGTGAGCCGTACATCGTCCACCCCATCGCCGTAGCCCGTATCCTCGCCGAGATGCGCCTCGACGCCGAGGCGATCATCGCTGCACTGCTCCACGACGTCATCGAGGATACCCCGACCGCCAAGGAGTGCCTCATCGAGCGCTTCGGCGAGCAGGTGGCGGAGCTCGTCGACGGCGTATCCAAGCTGGGGGCCATCGACGCCAGGACCAAGGCGGAGGCGCAGGCGGAGAGCTTCCGCAAGATGATCCTGGCCATGGCCCGGGACATCCGGGTCATCCTCATCAAGCTCGCCGATCGCCTCCACAACATGCGCACCATCTGGATCATGCCGCCGGAGAAGCGGCGGCAGATCGCGCGTGAGACCCTCGATATCTACGCGCCCATTGCCCAGCGGCTGGGCATCAACAGCGTGCGTACCGAGCTTGAGGACCACAGCTTCGCGGCGCACTACCCACTGCGCTATCGGGCCCTGAAGGAGAAGCTCACCCGCCAGCGGGGGCGCCGCGGCGTCATCCTCGACACCGTCTGTGAGCAGGTCCGCTCGCGGCTCCAGGAGGCCGGGGTCGAGGCGCGGGTGGAGGGCCGGGAGAAGCACCTGTGGTCCATCTACTGCAAGATGGCCCAGAAGCAGCTCCACTTCCGCGATATCTTCGACGTCTACGGCTTCCGGGTGGTGGTCGACAGCATCGACGATTGCTACCGCGTCCTCGGCATCCTCCACCGCCTCTATAAGCCTCGCCCCGGCCGTATCAAGGACTACATCGCCATCCCCAAGGCCAACGGCTACCAGTCGCTGCACACCACGCTGGTGGGTCCGCACCGGATCCGTCTCGAGGCGCAGATCCGCACCCGGGAGATGCACGCCGTGGCGGAATCGGGGATCGCCGCCCATTGGCTCTACAAGGGTGTGGGCGAGGGCGCCAATACCGCCCAGGTCCGTGCCCGGGAGTGGGTCAAGGACCTGCTCGAGATCCAGCGCAGCGTGGGCAATACCCAGGAGTTCATCGAGAACGTCAAGATCGACCTCGTCCCGGATGATGTCTACGTCTTCACGCCCAAGGGCGATATCCTGGAGCTGCCGAGCAAAGCCACCCCGGTCGATCTCGCCTACGCCATCCACTCGGATATCGGCGACGCCTGCGTCGCCGCCAAGGTGGACCACCGCCTGACGCCGCTGCGCACGCCGCTGCAGACCGGGCAGATGGTGGAGATCATCACCGCCCCCGCGGCCCGGCCCAATCCGGTCTGGCTCGACTTCGTGGTCACCGCCAAGGCGCGCACGGCCATTCGCCACGCCCTCAAGCGCCAGCAGGACAGCGAGGCCGTCGAGCTCGGCCGGCGCATGGTCGGGCGCGCCCTGTCCGCGCTATCGCTGAGTCTCGATAGCCTCGAGCAGGCGCGTATCGACGAGACCCTGGAGGCTATCGGCGTGCATAGCCTGGACGAGCTGTTCCGTGAGGTCGGCCTCGGTAACCGCGTCCCGTGGCTGGTGGCGCAGCAGCTCAGCGGCCTGGAGCAGGCGGACGTAGAGCTCGAGGAGGGCCGCGATGACGAGCACGAGCCGCACGGCCACCTGACCATCCGCGGCAACGAGGGCGCCGTGATCACGTTCGGCCGCTGCTGTCGGCCCATCCCGGGCGATCCCATCGTCGGCTTCGCCAGCACCGGCCGGGGCGTGGTCATCCACCACCGGGATTGCAAGAACGTCGCCGCCAACCAGCGCAAGCGCTCCGAGAGCTGGGTGGATGTCGACTGGGAGACGAGCGTGGACGCCGAGTTCCCCACGCAGATCGCCCTCGACGTGGTCAACGAGCGCGGCGCCCTGGCCCAGCTCGCCCACGGGATCTCCGAGCGGGGGGCAAGCATCGAGAATGTCCATATCGAGGAGCGCGACGGGATGGTAGCGACCGTGCACTTCCTGATCCTGGTCCGCGACCGCCGCCACCTGGCGACGGTGATGCGCCACCTGCGGGCCATCGCCCCGGTGCAGCGGATCGTGCGCAAGAAAGACGGCTGAGGAGAGCCCCTGTATGTCCCGAGAGATCATCCACACCGACGCCGCTCCGGCCGCCATCGGCCCCTACAGCCAGGCCGTGCGAGCCGGCGATTTCGTCTATATCTCCGGCCAGATCCCGCTGGATCCGGCCTCCGGCGAGCTGGTCGGGGCCGATATGCAGAGCCAGATCGCGCGGGTCTTCGAGAATCTCTCCGCCGTGGCGGAGGCCGCGGGCGGGAGCCTGGCCGACGCCGTGCGCATCGCCATCTACCTCACCGATCTCGGCCATTTCGGCCTGGTCAACGAGATGATGGCCCAGTACCTGTCCGAGCCCTACCCGTCGCGGGCAGCGCTCGGGGTCGCTGCGCTGCCCAAGGGGGCGGCGGTGGAGATGGACGCGGTCCTCCACCTCCCCCGGGCGGGCTGAGACCGGGTCTTGGAGGGGGCGCAGCGGCGGCTGACCACGCTGCCGGGCGTCGGCCCGCGGCTGGCCCAGCGACTGGAGCGGCTGGGCCTGTACACGGTGGGGGACCTGCTGCTCCACCGGCCCATCCGCTACGAGGACCGTACCCGGCTGCGCCCGATCGGGACCCTCCGTCCGGGCGAGCGGGTGCTCCTCGAGGGGCGGGTGGCGTGGTCCGAGGTCGCCCGGGGCCGGCGCAAGCGCCTGCTCTGCCGGGTCGGCGACGGCACCGGCCAGCTCGACCTGGTCTTCTTCCACTTCTATCCCCGCCAGGCCGAGCACCTGCGCCGCGGTACCTGCCTGCGCTGCTTCGGTGAGGTGCGCAGCGGCTACGGCGTGCTGCAGATGGTCCACCCGGAGTACCAGCTGGTCACCCCCGGGGATGCCGATGCGCCCGCCGAGGACGCCCTGACCCCCGTCTACGCCAGCACCGAGGGGCTCTACCAGGGGCAGCTGCGCAGGCTGGTGGCAGCCGGCCTGGCCCTGCTGCCCGAGATCGCCCCGGAGCGCCTGCCCCCCGGGGCCTGGCTCGAGCCGGACTGGCCCGGCCTGGCCGAGGCCCTGCGCACGATCCACCGCCCGCCGCCGGATACGGATACCGAGGCCCTGCTCGAGGGGAGGCACCCGGCCGTGCGCCGCGTCGCCTGCGAGGAGCTGCTCGCCCACCACATGACCCTGCGCCGGCGGCGCCAGGCCCTGCGCGCCGCGGCCGAGGCCCCGCGCCTGGACCGGGGCCAGCCGCTGGCGCAGCGCCTGCGCGAGGGGCTGCCCTTCGCGCTCACGGGTGCCCAGCAGCGGGTGGACGCTGAGCTGGCCGCCGATATGGCGCAGTCGGCGCCGATGCTGCGCCTGCTCCAGGGCGACGTGGGCTCCGGCAAGACCGTGGTGGCGGCCCTGGCCTGTGCCCGGGCGGTGGGTAGCGGCTGCCAGGCTGCCCTGATGGCCCCCACGGAGCTGCTCGCCGAGCAGCACTGCCGTAGCCTGCAGGGCTGGCTGGCGCCGCTGGGGGTGGAGGTGGCGTGGCTCTCCGGCGGCGCGCCCGCCGCCGAGCGTCGTGCGGCCCTGGAGCGCCTGGCCGATGGGCAGGCCGGCGTCGCCGTGGGGACCCACGCCCTGTTCCAGGACCAGGTCGTCTTCCATAGCCTGGGCCTGGTGGTCGTGGACGAGCAGCACCGCTTCGGGGTCCATCAGCGCCTGGCGCTCAAGGACAAGGGCGGCGGTGGCGCTGAGCCCCACCAGCTGACCATGACCGCCACCCCGATCCCGCGCACCCTGGCCATGACCGCCTACGCCGACCTGGACGTCTCTGCCCTGGACGAGCGCCCGCCCGGACGCCAGCCGGTGCAGACGGTGGTCGTCTCCGGGCAGCGCCGCAGCGAGGTGGTCGAGCGCGTCCGCGCCGCGCTGGACGAGGGCCGTCAGGCCTACTGGGTCTGCACCCTCATCGAGGCCTCCGAGGAGGTCGGGGCCCAGGCGGCAGTGGATACCGCCGCCGAGCTCGGCCAGGCCCTCGGCGAGCATCGGGTGGCCCTGGTCCACGGCCGCATGGCCGCCGGCGAGAAGGAGCGTACGATGGCCACCTTCGCCCGGGGCGAGGTGGCCCTGCTGGTAGCTACCACGGTGATCGAGGTGGGCGTAGACGTCCCCAACGCTACCCTGATGGTCATCGACAATGCCGAGCGCCTGGGCCTGGCCCAGCTCCATCAGCTGCGCGGCCGGATCGGGCGGGGGCGCGCGGCGTCGGCCTGTGTGCTGGTGTACCATGGCACGCTCTCCGAGAGCGCCCGCCAGCGGCTCGCCGTCCTGCGCGAGACCGACGATGGCTTCGCCATCGCCCAGCGCGATCTGGCCATCCGCGGCCCCGGCGAGCTCCTCGGCGCGCGGCAGACCGGTGCCCTTAATCTGCGCATGGCCGATCTGCACCGCGACGCGGACCTGCTTGAGGCGGTCCAGCGCGAGGGGGGCCGCCTGCTGGAGCAGGATCCGGCAGCTGCCGAGGCGCTCATCCAGGGCTGGGTCGGGGAGGCGGAACGCTACGGGCAAGTCTAGCCTGGACCACGATGGATAGCGGGTTCGATTTGGCAGACAGGACCGGACAGGGCAACGGATGGCAGCCGCGTCTAGCGGCCTGGCGACCGGGGATCGCCGCGGCCCCCGGCCGGCCGCCGCGCTGGATGCGGGCGCTGCTCGCCGAGCGCGGCTCGCTGACAGCGCGCCTGGAGCGCCTCGGGCCGGTCCGGGTCGATGTCCTGCGCCAGGGTCGGCAGCGCCCGACCCTGGACGAGGCTGTTGCGCTCGGCCTGCCGCTGGGGCGACACGCCTGGTTGCGGGAGGTGGTTCTCGCCTGCGAGGGTAATGCCCGAGTCTACGCCCGCAGCCTAGCGCCCCACCGCCTGCCCGGGCCGGGGCAGCAGCTGTCCCGGCTCGGCGAGCGGCCGCTGGGCCGGCTCCTCTTCTCGGCGCCGGACGTGGAGCGCGGCCCTGTAGCGGTGGCGCGCCTGCGGGGCCACGAGCCGCTGGCCCGCTGGCTCTGCGGCTACGGCCTAACGCCCGTGCGTGACGCCTGGGCGCGGCGCTCGACGCTCTCGGCCCGAGGGCGGAGCATCCTGATAACCGAGGTCTTTTTCCCCTGGTCGACGGTGCGTGAGGAGGACGCAATACGGTGAGCGGCGAGGTGCAAAGCGGTGAGCCCTCGGGCTTGGCCGAGCGGTTGCGCACCTATGCGCAGCTGGCCCGGCTCGACCGGCCCATCGGCAACTTCCTGCTGCTCTGGCCGGTGCTCTGGGCCCTCTGGGTGGCTGCCGACGGGGTACCGGATCCGGGCCTGCTGGTGATCTTCATCCTCGGGGTCTGGATCATGCGTGCCGCGGGCTGCGTGATCAACGACTTCGCCGACCGCCACATCGACGGCTACGTCAGGCGCACGCGGCAACGCCCCTTCGCCATCGGGCGGGTCTCCGAGCGTGAGGCCCTGGGCGTGTTCGTCGCCCTCTGCCTGCTGGCCTTCGGCCTGGTGCTGCTCACCAACCTGCTCACCATCTTGCTGTCCTTCGTCGCCGTGGTCCTGGCCGCCACCTACCCCTTCACCAAGCGCTACACCCACCTGCCGCAGGTCCACCTCGGCCTCGCCTTCGGCTGGTCGATCCCCATGGCCTTCGCCGCGCAGACCGGGACGATACCGGTAGAGGCGTGGCTGCTGCTGATCGCCACCGTCCTCTGGGCCACGGTCTACGACACCATGTACGCCATGGTGGACCGCGAGGACGACCTCCAGGTCGGCGTGAAGTCAACAGCGATCCTCTTCGGCGAGCGGGACCGCGTCATGATCGCCGTCCTGCAGGCGCTGATGCTCGGGGCCATGGTGGTGGCAGGGCTGTACCTGGAGGCGGGGGCCGCCTACTACCTGGGCCTGGCGGCGGCGGCGGGGCTCTTCGCCTACCAGCAGTATCTCATCCGTAACCGGGAGCGCCACGAGTGCTTCCGGGCCTTCCTCAATAACGCCTGGCTGGGCGGTGCGATCTTCGCCGGCCTGGCGGCGGATATCCACCTGAGCGGCTAGGCGCGCCTGCCGCGAGGGGGCGGCCGCGGGACCGGAGAGCGCCCTCGAGGCCCCCGCGACCGCGCCGAACACCGGCTAGGCCGGCGTCCGCGCGACCGCCCATAGATCCACCCGCTCCGCGCCCGCTGCCAGGAGCTGCCAGGCCGCCTCCTCCGCGGTGGCGCCGGTGGTGACCACGTCGTCCAGCAGGGCCGCGTGGCGCGGCGTACGCCGGCGATGGGCCGTGAAGGCGCCGCGGATGTTGCTACGGCGCGCCTGCGCCGGCAGCTCGGCCTGGCGAGCGCCGCTCCCACGCCGGCCCAGGGCGCGGCGCACGGGCAGAGGGGTGATCTGGCGGCGCAGGGCGCGGGCGAGCTCAGCGGTCTGGTCGAAGCCGCGCTGGCGTAGGCGTCGTGCGTGCAGGGGGATGGGGACGATGGCCTCGGGTAGCGGGGCTGCCTCCTCAAGCAGGGCGCGGCCGAGCAGGCCGCCCAGGAGCTGGCCGTCGGCGAGGCGGCCCTGGAACTTGAAAGCGCCTACGAGGGATGGGATCGGGCCCTCGTAGCGTAGCGGCACGACGGCACGCTCGAAGGGCAGCTGGCGTGCCCGGCAAGGGCAGGGGGCGTTGCCGGTAGGCAGGGCGCAGCGCGGGCAGCGCGGTGTATTCCAGGGGAGGTCAGCCCGGCACGCCGTGCAGAGGTCCAGCCCCTCGGTGCCCGGATCGCCGCAGAGGCGGCAGCGGAGTGGGTAGAGGGTGGTCTGTATAATTTCTGCCCATTTGTTGACTGATCGTTGCCGTTTATAGTTGATCATGGCGGCCTCCCTGCTACCATGTACGCCGTCATTCCGGTAGGCGGCCTAGCCGTGGCGCCGCGGGGTAGCCCGGTGGCGGCCGTCCCGGCTTCCGTTCCCCACCGGGAGGTACCCATGAGCGAGCCCGAGACGCGCTGGCGCCGAGAGCAGATCGACGAGCTCTTCGATCTCCCCTTGCCGGAGCTATTGTACCGGGCCCAGGAGGCCCAGCGGCGCCATTTCGATCCGGGACAGGTGCAGGCCTGCTCCCTGCTATCCATCAAGACCGGCGCCTGCTCCGAGGACTGCGCCTATTGCGCGCAGAGCGCCCACCACCGGACCGGGCTGGAGCGCGAGGGGCTGCTGGATGTGGCGACGGTGCGCGCCGCCGCCCACCAGGCTCGCCAGGCCGGGGCGACGCGGCTGTGCATGGGGGCCGCCTGGCGGGGGCCCGGGGAGGCTGATCTCGACACCCTGATCGCCATGGTCCAGGCCGTGAAGGCGGAGGGCCTGGAGGCCTGCCTCTCCGCCGGGGTGCTCGCCGAGGGCCAGGCGGAGCGGCTCGCGGAGGCCGGTCTCGACTACTTCAATCACAACCTGGATACCTCCGCCTCCCACTACGACCAGGTGGTCTCTACGCGGAGCTACGAGGAGCGCCTGGAGACCCTGGAGCGTATCCGCCAGGCCGGCATGCGGGTGTGCTCGGGCGGGATTGTCGGCCTCGGCGAGAGCCGCGCCGACCGCGTGGAGATGCTCGAGACCTTAGCCAATCAGCCGGTCCAGCCGCAGAGCGTGCCCATCAACCAGCTCATCCCCATCCCCGGTACCCCGCTGGAGGATGCTGAGCCGGTGGATCCGTTCGAGATGGTGCGCACCATCGCAGCGGCACGCATCGCCATGCCGGGCTCCTATGTGCGGCTGGCGGCGGGCCGCGAGCGGATGAGCGATGAGCTCCAGGCCCTGTGCTTCGCTGCGGGCGCCAACAGCATCTTCCTCGGTGACCGCCTGCTGACCACGGACAATGCGGACGAGGACCACGACCGGCAGCTGCTCGCCCGGCTAGGGATGGGCCTGGAGCCGCGCGAGCACGCCTGCGCCGAGCTCGAGCCTTGAGCGACCCGGTGGCCCGGCTCGACGGCCGTCTGGCGCCGCTGCTCGAGGAGCGGCGGCAGGCGGGGCTCTATCGCCGTGCCGAGCCTCTGGCGGGCTACGACGGGGCCGCCGCCGTGACCCCGGACGGCCGTCGGGTGACGGTGCTGTGCGGCAACGACTACCTGGGCCTGGCGGCCGATCCGCGTCCGGCGGCGGTGCTGGCCGACAAGGCCCGGCGCCTGGGGAGCGGCGCAGGGGCCGCCCACCTGGTCACCGGGCACCGCACCGAGCACGAGGCCCTCGAGGCCGAGCTGGCGGCGCTCACCGGGCGTGAGGCAGCGCTGCTGTTCTCCACCGGTTACATGGCCAATCTGGGGGTGGTCACGGCCCTGGCCGGCCGCGGCGACACCGTGGCCGAGGACCGGCTCAACCACGCCTCGCTGATCGATGCCGTGCGCCTCGCTGGGGCCCGGCCGCGGCGCTACCGCCACGCCGACCCGGCGCACCTGGCGCGGCGCCTGGGCGGTGCCGCCACCCTGGCCGTCACGGATGGGGTGTTCAGCATGGACGGCGATGTGGCCCCGCTGCCGCAACTGGCGGCCGCCACGGAAGAGGCGGGGGCGACGCTGGTGGTCGACGACGCCCACGGCCTGGGCGTGCTCGGCCCGGAGGGCGGCGGCAGCGTCCCGGCCACCGGGTGCGATCCGCGCCGCGTGCCGGTGCTCATCGGCACCCTGGGCAAGGCCTTCGGGAGCTTCGGCGCCTTCGTGGCCGGTAGCGGCACCCTGATCGACGCCTTGCGGCAGCTGGCGCGGACCTATATCTATACCACCGCACCCGGCCCGGCGCAGACGGCAGCGGCGCTGGAGGCGGTGCGCATTGCCCGCGCCGAGCCGTGGCGCCGTGAGCGCTTGCAGGCCCTGGTAGCCCGCTTCCGCGCCGGGGCCCGGCAGCTGGGCCTGCCGGTTCCGGAGCGGTCCGGGCCGAGCACCCCGATCCAGCCGGTGGTCGTCGGCAGCGCCGCCGCGGCCTTGGCCTGGAGCAAGACCCTGGCGGCCCGCGGGCTCCGCGTAGCGGCCATCCGGCCGCCGACGGTGCCCGCCGGTACTGCGCGGCTGCGGGTGAGCCTCACCGCCTGCCACGCCGAGGCGGACGTGGACCGCCTCCTGGACGCCCTGGCCGCTGCGGCCGATCACCACCCCGTCGAGCCCTCGCCATGAGTGCGCCCCTGTGCCTGGTCCCCGGCTGGTCCTTCGACGCCGCGGTCTTCGGCCCCCTGCGGGCGGCCCTCGGCGAGGCGGTGCCAGCGACGGCCGTCGAGCTGCCGGGCCACGGTGGCCAGGCCGATCCGGCCACCACCGACCTGGCGGGTATGGTGGAGCCGCTAACGGCGGAGATCCCCGACGGCGCCGTCTGGGTGGGCTGGTCGCTGGGAGGGACACTAGCGCTGTCGGCCCTGTGCCGTGGCAAGCCCCTGCGCGGAGCGGTCCTGATCGCCGCGACCCCGCGGTTTACCAGGGCTGACGGCTGGCCCTGGGCCGTCCCGGCCGAGGAGCTGGCCGCCATGCGGGCGGGGCTAGCGCGCAGTCCCGCCGCAACGGTGCGGCGCTTCCGGCGTCGACTGGGCAGCGTCTCCGACGCCGACGCCGCCGCGGTTGCCGGCACCACTGCGGCTACGCCGGCCGGGTTGGCCGCCGGGCTGGCCGCGCTAGCCGAGGCCGACGGGCGGTCAGCCGCTGCGGGCATCTCGGTGCCCACCCTGTGGCTCGGCGGCGAGCGCGATCCGCTGGTGCCGCCGGAAGCGGTCCGCCGGGCCGCCGCGGCCTGCGGCGGAGAGGCCCGGATCCTGGCGGATGCGGGCCACGTACCCCACTACACGCACTGCGCCAGCGTGGCGCAGGCGATCCGGGCCTTCGTGGAGGTGAGGTAACCGTGAGCGCAGACGATCCCCCTATCGACCGCGGCCGGGTGCGGCGCCACTTCGACGCCTCGGCGCCGCGCTACGACGAGGTCGCGGTCCTGCAGCGCGAGGTGGCCAACCGGCTGCTAGGCCGGCTGGATCCGGTGCGCATCGACCCGGCCCGGGTGCTCGACCTCGGTGCCGGCACCGGCTACGCCACGCGACCTCTCATGCGTCGCTACCGCAAGGGGCAGATCCACGCCGTCGATATCGCCCCGGCGATGCTGCACCGGGCCCGCCGCCGCGCGCCCTGGCTGCGGCGGCCGCGCTGCGTTTGCGCCGATCTCCACGCGCTGCCTTACCCCGACGACAGCTTCGAGTTGGTCTTCTCCTGCCTGGCCCTGCAGTGGGCCGATGACCTGCCCCGCGCGCTCCGTGAGATGCAGCGTGTGACGGCCCCGGAGGGGGCGGTGATGTTCGCCACCTTCGGCCCGGATACCCTGCGCGAGCTGCGCGGGGCCTGGGCCGAGTGGGACGGCCACGAGCGCGTCAATCGCTTCGCCGACAAGCACGACGTCGGCGACCGCATGCTCGAGGCCGGCTTCGTCGATCCCGTCCTCGATAGTGAGCCCTTCACGCTCACCTACGATCACCCCCGGAGCGTGATGCGCGAGCTCAAGACCCTCGGCGCTGCCAACGCCAGCACCGGCCGCCCGCGCGGGCTGCTCTCCCGCCATCGGCTCGCCCGGGTGGAGGCGGCCTACGCTGCGGCCTGGCGCCAGGAGGACGGCCGCGTGCCGGCCACCTATGAGGTGGTCTACGGCCACGCCTGGGGTATGGAGGGCGCGCCGCAACGGGTCGACGAGACCGGCGCCGTCTGCCTGGATGCCAGCGGTATCGGGCGGCGCCGGCGATGACCGGGCGCCTGGACGGCCTCACCGAGGGCGCGGCCGCCGGGGGCGCTTTCGTCACCGGCACCGATACCGAGGTCGGCAAGACCGTGGTGGCCGGCGGCTTGATCCGTGCCCTGCAGCAGCGCGGCTTGGCGGTGGTGGCCATGAAGCCGGTAGCCTCCGGCTGCCGCCGCACCGCCGACGGGCTGCGCAATGACGACGCCGATCGCCTCCGATCGTTGATCACGCCGACGCCGGACTACGCGACGGTAAACCCCTGCGCCCTGGAGGCGGCCGCCGCGCCGCACCTGGTAGCCGCCGAGGAGGGCCACGCCGTCGATGTCTCCGGCCTGGCCGCGGCCGCCCGGCGGCTGGCCCGGTCGCGGTTTACGGTAGTCGAGGGGGTTGGCGGCTGGCGGGCCCCGCTGAGCGGGGACCAGGATGTCGCCGACCTGGCCCGCTGTATCGGCTTGCCGGTGGTCCTGGTGGTGGGCATCCGGCTGGGATGCCTCAACCACGCCCGGCTCAGCGCCGAGGCCGTCCGCGCGGACGGCCTGGCGCTGGCCGGCTGGGTGGCCTGTGAGCTGGATGCGGGCGACCCGCGCCGGGAGGCGCAGATCGCCGCCCTCGACGCCCGGCTGCCGGCGCCGCGGCTGGGCCGGGTCCCCTGCCTGGCGGACCCGAGCCCGGACCGGGTAGCCGGCTACCTGCGGCCGCCGTCCGCCTGGGCCCGCTAGCGCCGGTCCGGGATCGAGCCGCGCACCGCTCGTGTCCTCCCCCTTGAAGAGCCCAGCTGCCGCCTATAGATGGTGGAATGAGAGCGGGAAGATCTCCGCAAGCCAAGTGTAGCAGGGTCCAGCTAGGTCCACCGGGAGCAGAGCAAGGAGGTGATACCGTATGGTGCGTCGGAGCCTCTTCCCTGTCACGGATGCGGGTCCGCAAGGCCGGGTTGCCAATCGCGACACCATGGCGCGCGATCCCTTCTCCGCCCTGCAGACGGAGATGATGCGCTTCTTCGATGACCTGCGCCGCGGCGGCCTCGAGGCGCCCGCCGGCGGGGCCATGGGGCCGGGCATCGCCGCGCCGCAGGTCGACGTGCAGGAGGACGATAGCAACCTCTACGTCAGCGCTGAGATGCCCGGCATGACGGAGGATGACGTCGAGGTGACGTACAACGACGGCGTGCTCCGCATCGCCGGCGAGAAGCGCTCGGAGCAGGAGGACCAGGGCCGTCAGGTGCACGTGACCGAGCGCGCCTACGGCCGCTTCGAGCGGCAGATCCCGCTGAGCCGGGCGATCAACGACGACCAGATCAACGCCGAGTTCCGCAACGGCGTGCTCACGGTCACCCTGCCCAAGGCCCAGGAGGCCGAGCAGGCCCGCCGGATCGAGGTCCAGCGAGCGGACTGAGCGCCTCGCCGGCCGCCCCGCGTCCTGCGGGGCTCGCCTTGAGGAGCCGGGCGATCTCTACGCTGCCATCTCCTGAGCGGGCATATGCCCGCTTTTTTTAGCGCCGGGCGCGGATGTGGGCGCGCCAGTCGCCCCCTTCGATGCGCCGGGCGTAGTAGGGCACCTTGTTGAGCCAGTAGACCTGGCAGCGGATCGGGTGCGCCGGCTCGCCGAGCGGGGTGGCCGAGGCCCACTCGCGGCGGTACATGCCGGCCCGGGGGCGGTCCGGATCGCAGTCCTCGTAGGGATCGAGCACCTGGAAGACCCGGCGCGGGTCCAGGAGGGTGAGGATGACCCCGGCGACCCACGCCTGCCGGGTGTCCTCGGGGCTATGGGGGATCGCCCCGGGGAACGGGCCTAGATCGTAGAGCCAGCCTGGCACCCGCCCCTCGTCGACACGCTCGGCGTAGCGGTCGATGGCCGCCGCGACGCGGGGGTCGCTAGCCCCCTCCAGGATCGTGCCGTAGGCGAAGATCCGTGTCTGCATCGTCACGCCCCGTCGTTGGTGGCTACACTCCCACAATGGAGGCTAACCCGGACAGCAGGAGAGGCGGTAATGCGGCTGATCAGCCGGAGCCTGGCCGAGGGGGAGCCGGTGCCCGAGCGGTGCGCCCTCGCCACGCCGGATCCGGAGCGGCACACGGCACCGGGCCGGAACCGCAGCCCCCACATCGCCTGGACGGAGCTGCCGACGGCGACCCGCTCCCTGGCCCTGGTCTGCCACGATCCCGACGCCCCCGGCCAGGCCCGTGCGGTCAACCGCGAGGATCGGGAGGTGCCGGCGGACTTGCCTCGGCGGGACGCCTTCCTCTGGCTGCTCGCGGACCTGGATCCGGAGGTGGCGGAGCTGGCGGAAGGGGCCTGCACCGGCGGGGTCGTCCTCGGGGGGAGGTATCCCCCCGAGGGTCCGCACGGCAGCCGGCAGGGCGTGACCGACGGCACCGATGGCCTCGCCGGCGACGCCGCCCTCGAGGGGACCTACTACGGCTACGCTGGCCCCTGCCCGCCGTGGAACGACGCCATCCCCCACCGCTACGTCTTCACCCTCTACGCCCTGGATGCGGCGCGGCTCCCGCTGGCAGAGGGCTTCCGCGGGCGCGAGCTGCTCGCCGCCGTCCATCCGCGCGTCCTCGGATGGGCGCGCCTGACGGCTACCTACAGCCTCAACCCGCGCGTGCCGGCCGGCTAGGGGCGCGCGGCGGCTCTACTCTCGGCCGTAGGGGTTGTTCATGACGCTGAACCACCGCCGGTGGTGGCGTTCCGCCTCCTCCCGCCAGTGCTGGATCTGCTCCGGGCTGTGCCTCTCGCGGACCCGGTGGTCCGACAGTGCCCGTGGCTCGTTGTCGGTGCGGGCCTGCTGTTGATCGCTCGTCATCGTCGTACCTCTACGTTGCACGGGGCCCGGGGGCAGGCCCCTACATCATGAGCGCCTCCAGGTGGGCGGCGGCGCAGCGGCCTACCATGGCGGTGTTGTAGCCGCCCTCGAGGACCGAGACCATCCGCCCCTGGCAGTGCCGCCGTGCTACAGCCCCGAGCTCGTGGGTGGCCCAGGCGAAGTCCGTCTCGTCCAGGTGGAGCGTGGCCAGTGGATCGGCGCGGTGGGCGTCGAAGCCGGCGGAGATCAGGATCAGCTCCGGCTCCAGGGCGTCGAGCCGCGGCAGGATGGTCTCGTTGAAGGCCCGGCGGAAGGCCTCGGAGCCGTCGCCGTCGGCGAGGGTGGCGTTGATGATGTTCGCCGGGACGTCGTCCGTGGGAGTTCCCGTGCCGGGGAAGAGGGGGTGCTGGTGGGTGGAGAAGTAGTAGAGCCCGGGCCGGCCCCGGCTGATCTCCTCGGTGCCGTTGCCGTGGTGGACGTCGAAGTCGACCATCGCGACGCGCTGCAGGCCGTAGTGGGCGACGGCGTAGCCGGCGGCGACGGCGATATTGTTGAAGAAGCAAAAGCCCATGGCCCGGTTCGACTCGGCGTGGTGGCCGGGCGGCCGTACCGCGCAGAAGGCGCGCCGGGCCTTGCCCGAGAGGACGCCGTCGACACCGTGGCAGACGGCGCCGGCGGCGCGCAGGGCCGCCTCGCCGGAGGCCGGGCAGAGCCGTGTATCCGAGTCGAGCTCGTGGCGCCCCTCGCTGGGTACGCTGTCGAGCACCGAGCGCACGTAGCCCGGCTCGTGGGCCTGCTCGAGCTGCTCGATGCTCGCCCGGGGGGCCGTCTCGCGCAGCACGTACTCGAAGGTCTGGTGCTGCAGGGCCCGGAGGATGGCCTGGAGCCGCTCGGCGCTCTCCGGGTGTCCGTCGCCGGCGTCGTGCTCCGTGCACTGCGGGTGCGTGATCAGCCAGGTGGTCAAGGCTCCTCCTGCGGGGCGCGCGCCCATGCGAAGACCCAGGGGATGTCGAAGGAGGGGATCTGCACCTCCCAATCATTCCACTCGGCGAAGGTATGGTCCAGCCCCGCGCGGATCTCCTCGCGCAGGCCGGGCTCGTCGGTGCCGCAGCACTGCATCGACATCACCCCGCCCGGGCGTAGGCGCCGCGCGATCTTGCCGAGGATCTCGCGGATATACGCGGTGCGTGGCTGGTCCTCGCGGACCGGGTCCATGGTCAGGTCGTAGACGATCCCGTCCCAGCGCTCCTCGGCCTCGAGGCGGGCGAAGGCGTCGCCGACGACGACCTCGGCGCTCTCGCGGTCGAAGGCGTCACCGCACAGGTCGGGCAGGTACTGCCGGGAGAGCTCGATGACCTCGGCGTCGATATCCACGAGCACGGCCCGGCGGGCGCCGGCGTCGAGCAGCGCCCGCAGGGCCCCGCCGTCACCGCCGCCGAGGATGAGCACGTCGCCGACGGCGCCGCGCTGGCGTAGCGGCTCGATGAGCGTCCGGTTATACGGCTCGTCGGCGTTGGCGATCTGGAGGTCGTCGTTGAGGTAGAGCAGGTGCCCGACGGCCGGATCGTAGGCGATCACGATATCCTGGTAGGGGGAGCGGTGCCGCTCCACGATCGTCTGGTTGTATCGGACATACTCGGGCTGCATAGGCCGTTCCGGTCCTGCGAGGTGAAAAAGCCTGCGGGCCCGTGCGCAGCAGGCCGGGCCCATCCCGTGGCCGCGATTCTACAGCGACTCGCTGCCGCGTACGAAACGGTAGATGGCGATCTCGCCGAGCAGGTTGGGGGCGAGGTCGATCACCGGCGTGGAGCGGTGGGCGCGGTCGAGCAGGCGGCGCTCGCGGATCTGCACGCCCATGCTGGCGCACAGGCGCTCGAAGTCGCTGACTGTGCACAGGTGGATGTTCGGGGAGTTGTACCAGGCGTTGGGCAGCGCCGGGCTGCGGGGCATGCGCCCCTGGAGCAGCAGCTGCACGCGCAGCCGCCAGTAGCCGATGTTGGGGAACGTGACGATGCCGTGGTGGGCCACCCGCAGCATGTCCTCGAGGAGCTTGTCCGGGTAGCGGACCGCCTGGATGGTCTGGCTCATGATGACGTGGTCGAAGCTGTCGCGGTGGAAATCGCTCAGCCCCTCGTCGAGGTCCGCGCGCACCACGTTGACCCCGCGGGCCATGCAGCCCGTGACCTTGCGCGGGTCGAGCTCCAGGCCGTAGGCGGTAACCCCCTTGCGCTCGATCAGGTACTGCAGCAGCGCCCCATCGCCGCAGCCCAGGTCCAGGACGCGGGAGCCCGGCTCCACCCAGTCGGCGACGATCTCCAGCTCGCGGCGCAGCGGATTCACGCCCCCACCTCCCGGGCGACGTTGCCCATGTAGGCGGAGAAGGCCTCCAGGTAGCGCTGGATGGGCATCAGGAAGGCGTCGTGGCCCTGGGTAGCCTCGATCTCCATATGGCTGACCGGCTTGTTGTTCTCCAGCAGGGCGCGGAGGATCTCCCGCGAGCGCGAGGGCGGGAAGCGCCAGTCGCTGGAGAAGGAGAGCAGCAGCGTCGAGCACTCGATGCTCGCCAGCGCCGCGGAGAAGTCGTCGTCGTGTTCGGCGGCCGGGTCGAAGTAGTCGAGCGCCTTGGTCATGAGCAGATAGGTGTTGGCGTCGAAGTCCTGCACGAAGCGTTGCCCCTGGTAGCGGAGGTAGCTCTCGACCTCGAAGTCCACCTCCTCGAAGTCGAAGCTGATGTCGCCACGCAGGTCGCGTCCGAACTTGGCGCGCATGGCGTCGTCGGAGAGGTAGGTGATGTGGCCCAGCATCCGTGCCACGGCGAGCCCCCGTCGGGGCGAGACGCCGTAGTCGTAGTAGCGCCCGCCGTGGAACTCCGGGTCGCTCATGATGGCCTGCCGCGCGACCTCGTTGAAGCCGATATTCTGCGCCGAGAGCCGCGGCGCGGCGGCGATGGTGATGGCGTGGCGCAACCGGTCCGGGTAGTCGATGGCCCACTGCAACGCCTGCATACCGCCGAGGCTGCCGCCGGCTACCGCCGCCCACTGGCGGATGCCCAGCTGATCGGCGAGCCGCGCCTGGCTGCGCACCCAGTCGCGGACGGTAACGACCGGGAAATCGTCGCCGTAGGGCTTGCCGGTCTCCGGGTTGATGCTCGCCGGCCCGGTAGAGCCGTGGCAGCCGCCGAGGTTATTGCTGCAGACGACGAAGAAGCGGTTGGTATCCAGCGGCTTACCCGGCCCGATGCAGGTCTCCCACCAGCCCGGCTTGCGGTCGTGCTCCGAGTGGTAGCCGGCGGCGTGGTGGTTCCCGGAGAGCGCGTGGCAGACCAGGATGGCGTTGGTCCCCTCGCGGTTGAGCTCTCCGTAGGTCTCGTAGACCAGCTCGTACCGAGGTAGCTCCCGTCCACAGACTAGCGGCAGCGGCTCCTCGAAGGCCGCCTTGTGCTGCGTGACGAGTCCGACGGAGTCGGCCGAGGGGGGCTTGACCATGACGCTCCTGCTTGCTGCCCGGTAGCCGCTCAGTCTAGCGAGCCGGAGATCGATGCGACAAGGCGCATCACGAGCCTGGGCCCTCCGGGTCAGGGAGCTCCTCGGGCCAACTAGGGGTGGCCGTGATGCGAATCCTCTTGTCGGGCCCCCGTTCGCCGGCCTCTACGTTGATCGCTGATTTCGGCACCCGTAGACGCTTGGCCAGCAGCTTGCGCAGCGCTGTGTTGGCCTTGCCCTCCACGGGCGGTGCCTTCAGCCGTACGCGCAGCTGCTCCCCCTCCACGCTTAGCGCCTCCTGCTTGGCGCGGGGCGTGACGCGCAGGCTCAGGAGCCACTCCCCGGTTCGGCTATCCCGCTGGGCCCAGGTCATGGCGGCCGCCCTAGATCGGCAGCGGTAGCTGCGCTTCCAGCGGATACACCGTCAGCATCCGCACGACGTGGATGAGCACCAGCGCGACCAGCGGGGAGAGGTCGATGCCGCCCATGTCCGGCAGGGAGGAGCGGATCGGGCGCAGCACCGGGCCGACCAGCTGGTGGAGCAGGTTCAGCCCTGGGTGGGTGGCGGTGGGGTTGACCCAGCTGATGATGACGCCGACCAGGATCAATACCGTGTAGAGGTTGAGCACCAGGCCGATCAGGCGCCCGACAGAGGCCAGCGTCAGCGGCCCGAGGGGCGGCTGCTGGCCGTAGGCGAGCAGGAAGATCAGGTAGAGCGCCACCAGCTGGAGGATGAGCATCAGGACGAGGGACGCCGTATCGACGCCGCTGACACTCGGGATGGCCCGGCGCAGCGGGTTGAGGACCGGCGAGGTGGCGCGCACCAGGAACTGCGAGATCGGGTTGAGGAAGTCGGCGCGCACCGTCTGGAGCAGGAAGCGCAGCATGACCGCCAGGATGTAGAGGGAGGAGGCGGTGCCGATCAGGAAGATCAGCGGATTGGTCAAATAGTTCGAGTCCATTACTGCTCTCCAAGCAGGTTGCCAAGCTCATCGGCACGCTCAGCCGCGGCCCGGGCCGCGCGCTGCAGGGCGCCACGCAAATCGGCGTCCTCGAGGACCTCCAGCGCCTGCTCGGTGGTGCCCTGGGGGGAGGTGACCCGGCGGCGTAGCTGCGCCGGCGTATCCTCCGCCTCCAGGGCCATGCGAGCGGCCCCGAGGGCCGTCTCCAGGGTGAGCAGCCGGGCGGTCTCCCGGTCCAGGCCTAGCTCCGCGCCGGCGTCCTCGAGGGCCTCCATGATCAGGAAGAAATAGGCCGGCCCGCTGCCGGAGAGGGCCGTAACAGCGTCCATCTGCCCTTCCGTATCCAGCCAGCGGGTCTGCCCTACAGCGCGCAGCAGCCGCTCGGCGAGGTTGCACTGCGCGGTCGAGGCCGCCGCGTTGGCGATCAGTGCGGTGGCCCCGCTGCCCACCAGCGAGGGCGTGTTGGGCATGGTCCGCACGAGCGGTGTGCTGTCGCCGAGCCAGCGCTCCAGGTCCCCGAGGCGCACGCCGGCAGCGATGGAGACGGCGACCGCGCCTTGCTGGCGGATCGTCGGTCCGAGCGCCTCGGCGACGCCGCGCAGGACCTGCGGCTTGACCGCCAGGATCACCGCCTCGGCCCCCTGCGCCGCGGCTGTATTGTCCTCGGTGGCCTGCACCCCCAGCTCCGCGCTCAGCCGGTCGCGCCGGTCCGCGTCCGGCTCGCTGACCACGATGCGGTCGGCCGGGTAGCCGTCGGTGATCAGCCCGCCGATCAGGGAGCGGGCCATATTGCCGCCGCCGATGAAGGCGATCTGGGCTTCACGGGTCATGGTTGCTCCTCCTCTAGTCCCGCGCTCCGAAGATCGCGGTGCCGATCCGTACCATGCTGCTCCCCTCCGCGACCGCGGCCTCGAGGTCGGCCGACATGCCCATGGACAGGGTGTCGAGCTCGTGGCCGGCCTGGCGCAGCCTGGCCTGCAGGGCTCGCAGGCGGGCCAGCGGCACGCGCTGGGCGGCGAGCGTCTCCGCCGGCGCCGGCAGGGCCATCAGCCCGCGTAGGCGCAGCCCCGGCAGGCCTGCCACGACCGCGGCCAGCTCCGCCGCCTCCGCTGGCAGACAGCCGGCCTTCTGCGGCTCCTCGCTGATGTTCACCTGCAGGCACACGTTCAGCGGCGCCATCTCCGCGGGGCGCTGCTCGCTGAGGCGGTGGGCGAGCTTGCTCCGGTCCACGGTGTGGACCCAGTCGAAGCGCTCCGCCGCCTCGCGGGTCTTGTTCGACTGCAGCCCGCCGATGAGGTGCCACTCGAGCTCCAGCCCGGCGAGCGCCTCCTGCTTGCTGATGCCCTCCTGGAGGTAGTTCTCGCCGAAGGCGCGCTGGCCTGCCGCATGCGCGGCGCGGATCGCCTCGGGCGGGTGGCGCTTGCTCACGGCCAGCACCCGGACGCTGCCCGGCGTACGGCCGTAGTCGGCCTCCGCGGCACGGACCCGCTCAAGCACTGCCTCCAGGCGCGTGGCGATATCGCTCATGGCGCTCCTGGTCCGCTCGGTAGGGCTGACGCCGGCAGATGATACGGGCCGGCGTGGGCCGCGTCGAACCGTCGTAGCCAGCCGCGGCTGGCGCTCGTTATTCCCGTGTTACGATTCAAGGATTGCCAAGCGAAGGCTACGAGCCTATGAGGAACCGTGCCGACTGGATCACCGTGGGCGGCAGCCTGATCCTCTCCGCACTCGGCGCCTACCAGGTGCAGCACTCGGCCTGGGCGGAGGCGCGTGGCGCCGGGCCCGTGGTGGCCGCCACCGGCTCGACCGAGCTCGAGGCCTTGCGGGCTGCGGCAGGCCTGCCTGCGGTCTCCCGCGAGGTCGTCGACGCCCTGGCCGCCGCCCACCGGCGCCGGGCCTGGCTCAACTCCAACCGGGCGCTCGAGCCGGAGCGGCTGGATGAGCTGGTCGCGGAGGCCGCCACAGCCACCGGCCTGAGCGCGGAGCTGATCCGGGCTGTGGCGCGTACCGAGAGCGACTACCGCCCCGGGGCGGTTAGCGAGGCCGGTGCGGTGGGCCTGATGCAGGTCCATCCCGAGACTGCGGCGCACCTCGAGGAGGAGCGCCCCGAGTGGCTGGAGCGCGTCAGCGCGTCCGAGGGCGTCGATCTCGGCCGGCAGGAGCTCGCCGACCCGCGCCTGAACCTGCTCGTCGGCAGCTACTACCTGGCCCGGCTCCGCGAGCGCTACGCCGACTACGGCGAGCCTGTAGCCACCTGGCTGGCCCTGGCGGCGTACAACTGGGGGCCGGGCAACGTCTATCGCCACCTCCTCTCGGGGACCAGGCTCCAGGAGCTGCGGGAGCTGCGCTACCTGCTCGCTCACCGCGCCCCCTACGAGACCCGGGCCTTCATCGAGCGGGTCCTGGAGCGCAGCGGCCGGCGTGGGCGGATCGGAGAGGCCTCCTGAGAGCTCGTCCGCCGGCCAGGGCCCGGTCTCAGTGCAGCAGCTGGAACAGGCGCTGCCGGTAGCGCCGCGCCTCCGGGTGCTCCGGGCCGAGCATGCCAAGCACCTGGAGGGCTACCTGGTGGGCCTCGTCGCGGTGCGCCGGATCGCGCTGGACGAGGTGTAGCAGGTGGTCGAGCGCCTCCAGCTCGCCGCCGGCGACCACGAGGCGCAGGGCCAGATCCAGGCGGGCCTGGCCGTCGCTGGTGTCAGCCTCAAGGCGCTGCTCCAGCTCCTCCAGCGCCGGCAGGTCGCGTACCCGCTCCGCGAGCTCCTTGCGCGCCAGGATGCCCTGGGCCCGCGGGTCCTGCTGGTCGTTGCTCGACAGCCCCTCGACCAGGCCGACGGCCTCATCGGTCTCGCCGCTCTGCAGCAGGGCGCGGGCGAGGTCGAGGGTTACATTGGCGTCGTCCGGATGCTGCTCCCGTGCCGCGCGCAGGTAGGGTACCGCCTCGCTGGAGCGGCCCGCGCTCAGCAGCTCCCGGGCCTGCTCGAGCGGGTCCGCCTGGGGCGCCTCCACGTACTGGTCGAGCCACTGGCGCAGCTCGCCCTCCGGAAGGGCGCCCGTGAACTGGTCTACGGGTTGGCCCTCCTTGACCAGGAGGGCGGTGGGCAGGCTCTGCACCCCCACCTGCGCGGCGAGCTCCTGCTGCTGGTCGCAATCCACCTTGGCCAGGCGGAAGGCGCCCTTGTACGCGTCGGCGAGCTTCTCCAGGACGGGGCTGAGGGTCTTGCAGGGCTGGCACCACTCCGCCCAGAAGTAGATCAGGACGGGCTGCTGCATCGAGGCGTCGATGGCCTGCTCCCTGAAGTTCTCCGCGGTCACGTCGATGACGTTGGGCGATTCGCTCAAGATTGCCTCCGGCTCGATTCGGCTTCGTTACCAGGGTGGGCGACGCGCCCGCCGACGAGGGTGGCCGTGGCCCGCCCCGCCAGGTCCCAGCCGATGAAAGGTGTGTTGCGGCCGCGGCTACGCAGGCTCTCCGGCGTCACCCGCCACGCCGCCCGTGGGTCGATGATGGCTACGTCCGCGGCGCTGCCCGGGCGCAGGGTACCAGCGGACAGGCCCAGCGCGCGCGCCGGGCCGAGGGAGACCCGGTGGATGGCCTCGGGGAGGCTCAGCAGCCCCTCATCCACCAGGCGCAGGGCTAGCGCGAGGAAGGTGTCCACGCCGCTGAGCCCGGTCTCGCTGTCGGCGAAGGGGCACGCCTTGGCGTCCGGATCGTGGGGCTGGTGGTCCGAGCAGATCGCGGAGATGGTCCCCTCGGCCACCGCCCGGCGCAGCCCGTCCCGGTCGGCGGCGGTGCGCAGGGGCGGGCGCACCAGGGCCTCGGTGTTGTACGCGTCGCAATCGTGCTCGGTGAGGAACAGCTGGTGGATGGCCACGTCGGCGGTCACCGGCAGCTGCGCCCGCTGCGCCGCGGCGACCATCTCCGCCGCGCGCGCGGTGGATAGCCGGCCCAGGTGGACCGGCGTGCCGCTCTCCTCCACGAGGGCCAGGATCCGGCCGACCGCGGCGGTCTCGGTGGCCGACGGCTGCCCCGGCAGGCCCAGCCGCGTGGCGGTCTCGCCCTCGTGGACCCGGCCGCCCTCGGCTAGGGTGGGATCCTCCGGGGTGAGCATCACGGGCAGGGCGAAGGTGGCGGCGTAGTCGATGGCGCGGCGTAGGATCAGGGTGTCGGCTACCGGGTGGCCGCCGTCGGAGACCGCGACGCAGCCGGCGTCGCGCAGCGCGGCCATCTCGGCGAGGTACGCCCCCTCGAGCTCGCGGGTCAGGGCGCCGAGCGGCTGCACCCGGGCGGCACCGGCGGCCTGGCAGCGGCTGTGCACCAGCTCCACCACGGAGGGGGTGTCCATGACCGGGCGCGTATCGGGCGGGTAGACGAGGGTGGTAATCCCGCCGGTGGCTGCGGCCCGCGCCTCCGGGACGATGCCGCCCTTGCGCGAGGCCCCGGGCTCGCGCAGGCGCGCTGCGCCGTCTACCAGACCGGGGGCGACGATCTGCCCCTCGGCGGCGAGGGTCTCGTCAGCGACGAAGCTTGCCGGCGCCTCTCCGATGGCGAGGATGCGGCCGTCGCCGACGTAGACGTCGCGCGGTTCGTTCAGCCCGCAGGCAGGATCGACAACGTGGCCGCCACGGATGTGGATCCGGCTCAATTCGCCACCTCCTCGAGCGGCTCCGTGGGCGCCTCGCCCTGGCCACCCAGGACGATGGACATCACTGCCATGCGTACTGCGATCCCGTTGGTCACCTGGCGCAGGATCACTGAGCGGGGGCCGTCGGCCACTCGCGGGTCGAGCTCAACGCCGCGGTTGACCGGGCCGGGGTGCATGACGATGGCCTCGGGGTGGGAGCCCTCCAGGCGCTGCTCGGTGAGCCCGTAGCGGGAGAAGAACTCGCCCTCGCTCGGCAGCAGGGCGCCCTGCATGCGCTCGTGCTGCAGGCGCAGCATCATCACCACATCGGCGCCCTCGAGCCCGGCGTCCATATCCTCGTAGACCTGCACCCCGAGGTGCTCGATGGCCCGCGGCAGCAGCGTCCGCGGGGCGATAACCCGTACCTCGCCGGCGCCGAGGCCGAGCAGGGCGTGGATCTGCGAGCGCGCCACCCGGGAGTGGAGGATATCGCCGACGATGGCGATGGTCAGCGGCTCGAGCGGGCCCTTGTGGCGGCGGATGGTGAAGGCGTCGAGCAGGGCCTGGGTCGGGTGCGCGTGGCGGCCGTCGCCGGCGTTGATCACCGAGACCCCGGGGGCGACGTTGCGGGCGATGAACTCCGCCGCCCCGCTATCGGCATGGCGTACCACGAAGGCGTCGCACTGCATGGCCTCCAGGTTGCGCAGCATGTCGAGCAAGTTCTCCCCCTTGCTGGTGGAGGAGGTGGCCACGTCGATGTTGAGCACATCGGCGGACAGGCGCTGGGCGGCGAGCTCGAAGGTGGTGCGGGTGCGCGTGCTCGGCTCGAAGAACAGGTTGACGATGGTCCGGCCCCGCAGCAGCGGTACCTTCTTGACGGACTTGCCGAGCACCCCCGAGAACGACTCGGCGGTGTCGAGGATGCGGGTGAGTAGCTCCCGCGGCAGCCCCTCGGTGCTGATCAGGTGGCGCAGCTGGCCCTGCGGATCGAGCTGGACGCTCACGATCGATTCCCCTCCAGCGTGAAGCGCAGCGGGTCCGGGCCGCGTAGCTTGAGCCGCTGCCCCTCGGGCAGCGTCAGCCGCGTGCCGGCCACATCCGGCTGGATCGGTAGCTCGCGGCCGTTGCGGTCGGCGAGTACCGCGAGCAGTACCTGCCCGGGGCGGCCGTAGTCGAACAGCGCGTTGAGCGCCGCGCGGATGGTACGGCCCGTATGGATGACGTCGTCGACGAGCAGCACCGGCCGATCCTCCAGGCTCACGGGGACCTCGGAGCTCTGCACCGCGGCCTTGAGCCCGGAGGTGGCGTGGTCGTCGCGGTGGAAGGCGACCTCCAGGGTGCCCACCGGCGGTCGCGCCTGGAGGCGCTCGTGCAGCGCCTCGGCCACCCAGGCGCCGCCGGTGTGGATGCCCACCAGGATCGGCGAGCGGATGCCGCGCGCCTGCAGCTCGTTGGTGGTTGCCGCGGCGACGCTGTCGAGCAGGTGCGGGATATCGAGATCCATGCCGGTCATGCCATCCCTTGCTGGGCGAAGTAGGTCTCCAGGATAACCGCAGCGGCCTCGGCGTGGATCGCCTGGGGGTCCCGTTGGTGCTGCCGCGGCTCGAGCCGCTGCTCCGCGGCGCGGGAGGAGAGGCGCTCGTCGACGGTATACGCCGGCAGGCCGAAGCGCCCGTGCAGGCGGCCGGCGAGACGCCGCGCGGTCACGGTGCTGTCCGAGTCGGTGCCGTCGGCGTGGCTGGGCAGGCCGACGACCAGGGCCTGGGGCGCCCAGCGCTCGAGCAGGGTCGCCACCTCGCCCCACTCCGGCTGGCCGTTCCGCGCCGGTAGGGTCGCCAGGCCCCGCGCTGTACCGAGCAGCGCCTCGCCGACGGCGACGCCGATGTGCCGCTGCCCGGGATCGAAGCCGAGCAGCGTGCCGCTGGCCCGGTCAGGCACGGCCACTCTCCGAGGAGAGCAGCGAGATATCCACGCCCAGCTGGGCCGCTGCGGCCCGCCAGCGCTGCTCCGGGTCGGCCTCGAAGATGATGCTGGCGTCCACCGGCCCGGAGAGCCAGGCGTTCTGCGCCAGCTCCTCCTCCAGCTGCCCGGCGTCCCAGCCGGCGTAGCCCAGGGCCACCATGAAGCGCTCCGGCCCCTCGCCGCGCGCCAGATCGGCGAGGATATCGCGGGAGGTGGTCAGGGCCACCGCCTCGGAGATCTGCGTGGTGGCCTCCCACTGCGGGCCCGCCGGGTGGAGCACGAAGCCCCGCTCGCGCTGGATCGGGCCGCCGGCGAAGACGATCCGGTCCTGGGGGCTGTGATCGGCGATCTCCAGCTCCAGGTGCTGGAACAGATCCCCCAGCGTGACCTCCGTGGAGCGGTTGATGACCACGCCCATGGCCCCCTCCTCGGAGTGCTCGCAGATGAGGGTAACCGTCTGCGCGAAGTTGGGGTCATCCAGCGTGGGCATGGCGATCAGGAACTGATTGGTCAGCCGGTCGCCGCTCCCTTGGGTAGCTATCTCTGACATGCAACCAGTATCCGTTACCCGCTGCTGGCGGGGCAAGGGTGCGCGGTCCGGCGCTTGCGCCCTCGCGCGCCCGGCGCCGGCGGCGAGCAGGCGTCTCCTGCCACTGCGAGGGAGGCGCCAGGCCCGATCGCCGGCGCCTGCCGCGGCCCCGCCCAGGCTGCCCGTCCCGGCTACTCGATGTGGACCGCCTCCGGCTCGTGCCGCAGCTCCACACGCTCCGCCATGGCCTCGGTCAGCCACGCCTCGCCGTCGTTGTCGATGAGCAGCACGTGGCGGATCCCCAGCCTCTCGGCCAGCGCCTGCCAGCCCTCCGGGCCGGCGATGAACAGCGCGGTGGCCGCCGCGTCGGCGAGGACGGGGTCCTCGTGGATGACGGTCACCGAGCGGCTGCCCATGGCCGGGTAGCCCGTGGTCGGGTCGAGGATGTGGTGGTAGCGCCGATCCTCGTGGGTGAAGGTGCGCTCGTAGTCGCCGGAGGTGAAGACGCTCTCGTCGGCACGGGCCTCGACGGCAGCCAGCACGCTGTCCTCGCGGGGGTCCCGGACACCCATCCGCCACGGCCGCTCCGCGGGCTTGCCGACGGTGACCAGGTCGCCGCCCAGGCTGATCAGCGCGGCACGTACGCCGTGCTCGCGCAGCGCCTCGGCGGCGCGCAGCCCGGCGAAGCCCTTGCCGATGCCGCCCAGGTCCAGGCGCACGGCGTCGTTGCGGGTGGTGACGCGGTTCTCGTCGTCCCAGCGCAGGTCGGCGACGCGCGGCGCTTTCTCTACCCAGGCCTGGATCTTGGCCTCGGGGGGCGGGGCGGATAGCGGCCCCTCTGCCGAGGAGAAGCCCCACAGCTCGATCAGCCCGCCGATGGCCGGGCTGAAGCGGCCGCCGCTCTGCGCCTCGATCTGCCGGGCCCGCTCGAGGACAGTGATCAGCTCGTCGCTGACCTCCATGGCCTCGCCCTCGGCCAGGTGCTCGTTCAGCCTGCCTAGCTCGGAGCCCCGCGTCGGCTGCCAGGCCTCGTCGATGGCCTCGATCTCGGCGCGCGCCGCCTCGGCGGCGGCCCGGGGGCTGCCGTCGCTGGCGTCGCGGACGCTCACCTCCACCCGGGTCCCCAGGGAGAGGAACTGCAGCTGGGCGCTATCCGGCTCCTGGCTGCAGCCGGCCAGCCCTGCCGCGGTAGCTACCAGGGCCAAGGGCGCCAGCCAGCGCCGCATACAGGGACCGCGACGGCTCAAGATCGGCCCTCCAGGTGGTCGAAGAAGGCGCCGGCGGTGTTGTCCCCGAAGAGGGCGTCGATCTCGCGGAGGCAGGTCGGGCTGGTGACGTTGATCTCGGTGAGGCGCTCCCCGATGAAGTCCAGCCCCACGAGCTCCAGGCCGTGCGCCCGCAAGGTAGGCGCCAGCTCGGCGCAGACGGCGCGCTCGCCGTCGGTCACCGGCGCCGGCTCGCCACTGCCGCCGGCGGCGAGGTTGCCCCGCGTCTCGCCCTGCGCCGGCACCCGCGCCAGGGCGTGCGGGTGGGGCTCACCACCGAAGACGAGCACCCGCTTGTCCCCCTCGGCAATCCGCGGCAGGTACTGCTGGGCCATGGCGTAGCGCTGGCCGCCCTCGGTGAGGGTCTCGAGGATGACGGTGGTGTTGGGATCGCCGTCGGCGAGGACGAAAATGGACGCCCCGCCCATGGCGTCCAGGGGCTTGAGCACCGCCTTGCCCTGCTCGGCGATGAACCCGCGCAGCACCGCCGGGTCGGCGGAGACCCGGGTCGCCGGGCACAGGTGGGGCCAGTGCAGGGCGAAGAGCTTCTCGTTGGCATCGCGCAGGGCCGCCGGCCGGTTGACCACCCGTGCCCCCTGCGCTTCGGCCAGCGAGAGCAGATGCGTGGCGCTGAGGTAGGCTGCGTCCACCGGCGGATCCTCGCGCATGAGCAGGGTCCCCAGATCGCGTAGCGCCGTTGCTACCGGCTCGCCCAGGCTGTACCAACGGTGGCGATCATCGTGGACGGTCAGCGGCCGTGCTCGCCCGCAGGCCAGGCCGCTGTCGGCGTACAGATCGCGGGTCTCCAGATACCACAGCTCGTAGCCCCGGCGCTGCGCCTCCAGCAGCAGGGCGAGCGTGGAGTCCTTGGCTGGCTTGATGGCGCTGATGGGGGCCATCACGACGCCGAGTCGGGCAGTCATAGGGGAGCGCATCTACCGCAGCAAGACAATCTGCCCCAGTGTAACCGACCCGTGGCGGGCGACGAAGGAGGGGCGCCCCTACAGCTCGCCGAGGGCGAGGCCGACGGCGGTGAGGGCGGCGACGGCGGCGGTCTCGGTGCGTAGCACCCGCGGCCCCATCCCGCCGCGCTGGAAGCCGTTGGCCGCCGCCGCCTCCTGCTCAGCGGGGCTGAGCCCGCCCTCCGGGCCGATGAGCAGCGCCGTGGCCTGCGCTCCGACGAGGCTGCTCAGCCGCGGGGCTGCCAGGGGGTCGAGGGTCAGCCGCAGCGGGTAGGCCGCTGCCTGCTGCCACGCCCGGGGCAGGGCCACTGGCTCGGCGATGCGGGGCGGGGTGTTGCGGCCGCACTGCTCGCAGGCGCTGCGCGCTACCGCCGCCCAGTGGCGCCGGCGCTTGGCCGCCCGCTTCGGGTCGTCGAGCCGGACCACGGTCCGCTCGGTGAGTACTGGCACGATCTCCGCGGCCCCCAGCTCGGTGGCCTTCTCCACCGCGGTGTCCATGCGCTCGCCCTTGCCCACCGCCTGCAGGAGCTGCACCGGTACCGGCATCTCCCGCTCGACGGCGTCGTGCTCGCCCACGCGCACCGCGACCCGGCGTCGCTCCACCGCCGCCACCTCGCTCGGGTGCTCGCCGCCCTCGCCGTTGAACAGCGTCACCGGATCGCCGGGACGCAGCCGCAGCGCCCGGGCGTGGGCAGCGGCCTCGGAGGTGAGCTCGAGGGTCTCGTACGGGGTGAGCGCTTGCGGCACGAACAGCCGGGGCATGGGGAGCGCCTGCTAGTCCTGGGTCGCCTGGTCGATGGCCTCGGCCGTCACGGTCGCGAGCCAGTCGATCTCGTCCGGCTCGATCACGTAGGGCGGCATCCAGTAGAGCACGTTGCCGATGGGCCGCAGGAGCGCGCCGCGCTCGAGGGCGTGGCGGTAGGCGATGAGCCCGCGGCGCTCGTGCCAGGGGAAGGGGGTCCGCTGCGCCTTATCTTGGACCATCTCGATGGCGAGGATCATGCCGGTCTGGCGGATCTCGCCCACGTTGGGGTGCTCGCCCAGGGGGGCGGCGGCCTCGGCCATGCGCTGCGCGGTCTCCTGGTTGCGGTTGAGGATGTCGTCGCTGTCGAGGATATCCAGCGTGGCCAGGGCGGCGGCGCAGGCCAGCGGGTTGCCGGTGTAGCTGTGCGAGTGCAGGAAGCCGGTCAGGTTGGTGAAATCGTCGAGGAAGGCCCGATAGACGGTCTCGGTGAGCAGCACCGCAGCCAGGGGCAGGTAGCCGCCGGTAATCCCCTTGGAGACGCACATGAAATCCGGTGCGATGCCGGCCTGCTCGCAGGCGAACAGGGTACCGGTCCGGCCGAGGCCGGTGGCGATCTCGTCGGCGATCAGGTGGACCCCGTGCCGGTCGCAAGCCTCGCGCAGCCGCTCCAGGTAGACCGGGTGGTACATGCGCATCCCGCCGGCGCCCTGCACCAGGGGCTCGACGATCACCGCTGCCGTCTCGTGGGCGTGCTCCTGGAGGGCGGCCTCCATGTGCACGAACATCTGCGCGGCGTGCTCCGCGCAGTCCACCCCCGCCTCGCGGTGGAAGCAGTCCGGCGAGGGCACGGTGATCGGCTCCATGAGCAGCGGCTCGTAGGCCGCCTTGAAGACCCCGGCGTCGCCGACGCTCAGCGCGCCGAGGGTGTCGCCGTGGTAGCTGTTGGCGAGGTTGATGTAGCGGGTCTTCTCCGGATGGCCGGTGTTGCGCCAGTAGTGGTGGCTCATCTTCAGCGCCACCTCGATGCTGGAGGCGCCGTTGTCGGTGTAGAAGACCCGCTCCAGCCCCTGCGGGCTGCGGGCGGTCAGCCGCTCGGCGAGCTCCACCGCCGGCTCGTGGGAGCAGCCGGCGAGGATGACGTGCTCCAGCCGCTCGAGCTGCGCCTTGATGGCCTCGTTGATGCGTGGGTTGCAGTGGCCGAGGAGGTTCACCCACCAGGAGCTGATGGCGTCCAGGTACCACTTGCCGTCGCGATCTCGCAGCCAGGCGCCCCGGCCCTCCGCCACCGGGAGCAGAGGCAGGCCATCGTGGTGGTCTTGCATCTGCGTGGTGGGGTGCCAGAGCACGCTCAGGTCGCGGTGGCTCAGCTCGGCGTTGCGCTCGCTCATCGGGGCTCCAGGCGGCTTGCGGTGCGTGGTCGCGCCCCAGGCCCAACGGGTCCCGGGGTTGTCGGCCGAGCCTGCCTCGCAGCGGGGCGGAGGTCGACCGCGCGCCTCTATGCCTCCCATTCTGCGGTGTTGACGGCAAGAGGCAAGGCGCTATCAGGCGACAGGCGGTGCTACGGGTCAGGCGCCCGGCGGATGTCCGGCCAGCCACGCTGCCCCCACGGCCGCCTCGGCTTCCTCCGCCGCTGCCACCGGCACCCCGAGGTAGCGGCTGCGGATGCGGCTCCAGGCCGGATTGGCGGCGCCGCCGCCGACGGTGGTGACGTGCCGTAGAGGTGGGGCCCCGAGCGCCTGCAGGCGCCGGTACCCCTCGGCCTCCACGGCGGCGATGCCCTCCATCAGCCCTTGCAGGAACCGCGCCGGATCGGCGGGGCGCGGTTCCAGGCGGGGCTGCAGGCCCGGGTCGGCGTGGGGGAAGCGCTCGCCGGGGGCAGGGAGCGGGTAGTAGTCCAGCCCGGTGTCGTGTCCCGGGTCGAGCTGCGCGGTGAGGGCCTCGAGCTGCTCGTCGGTGAAGTAGCGGGCCAGGATGCCGGCGCCGCAGTTGGAGGCTCCCCCGGCGAGGAAGTGTGCCCCGAGCCGGTGGCTGTAGGCGCCGTGCCCGGGTGAGAAGACGGGCTGCGCAGCGACTTGCTTGAGCGCCAGGGTGGTCCCCAGGGAGGTGACGGCGTCGCCGTCCTCGCCGGCGCCGGTGGCCAGGAAGCCGGCGATGGCGTCGGTGGTGCCGGTGACCACGCGGCAGTCCGCTCCCAGGGAGGTGGCTCGGGCGGCCTCGGCCCGGACCGTCCCCATAGTGGTACCGGGGGCGAGGGCGCTGGGCAGGCAGTCCGCCGATAGGGGCAGGGCCTGTAGCCACGCCGGCCAGCGGCGCTCGACCGCGTCGTAGCCCAGCTTCAGGGCGTTGTTCTCGTCGGTGAGGTCGAAGCGCCCGCACAGGTGCCCGGCGATCCAGTCGGCCTGGCTGAGCAGCCGGCAAGGTCCGCGCACCCCGTAGCGGGCAGCGAGGTGCAGGCCGCGGGCCAGCCCTGAGCCAGCGCCGTGGGCGCCGCTCGCTGCCGGGGCGTGCTCGGCGACGGCTGCCACCCAGGCCTCGGCGGCCGGCTCGTCGTACCGCATGGCGGGGGTGAGCGGCGTACCGTCCGGCGCTGCCCACAGCACGGTGCCGGAGGTGCCGTCCACCGCCACGGCGCCCACCCGCCGGCGCGTCCGGGACACGGCAGCCGCCAGGGCAGCCTCCGCGACCGCGCTCCAGGCTTCCGGCTCTGCGGGCATGCGCCCGCCGGGCCACGCGATGCGGGAGCGTGCCAGGACCGTCCCCTGAGGGTCGACGACAGCGGCCTTGCAGCCGGAGGTGCCCACGTCCACTCCGGCGCTCGCGGTTCTGCGGTTCGGTGCCACGGTGTCAGCTGCGCTATGGTAGGCGAGGTGAACGATCAGTATCGCCCAATCTAGCCGCGACACGCGAGAGGAAGCCCATGACCCAGCAGGACCAGCCCTGGACCCAGCCCATGCCGGAGGCGCAGTTCGCCCGGATGCGCGAGGTCCTCGCCGCGCCGAGCCCGATCGGCCTCGAGGGGGCGATGACCTACGGCGTGCTCAAGCCGTACTTCGAGTCGTTCGCCCCCAGCGGGTGGACTGTGCACCAGTTCCAGGGCCACGCCGGCATCGTCCTCGATACCCACCCC
>CAJXLI010000003.1 GCA_913055575.1 uncultured Ectothiorhodospiraceae bacterium | reverse complement strand
TCGGCCCCATGGTCCCGGCGACGAAGCGCGGCCGGCCGTCGGCCTGCTCGTACTCGTCGCACAGCCGCCGCGCGAGCCGTGCGCCCTCGCGGTTGAGCTCGTCGACGAGCGCCTCGGTCTGGTAGTCCGCCTGGGACAGGACCTGGGAGTTGAAGGTGTTGCTCTCGACGATGTCGGCGCCGGCCTCGAGGTTGGCGCGCGTGATCTCCTCGATGACGTCCGGCCGGGTCAGGTTGAGCAGGTCGTTGTTGCCCTGCAGCTCGCTGGGGTGGTCCTGGAAGCGGTCGCCGCGGAAGTCCTGCTCCTCGAGGGGGTACTTCTGGATCTCCGTCCCCATGCCGCAATCGAGGAGGAGGATCCGCTCGGCGAGTTGCTCGTGGATGCGTTGGCTGCGATCGGTCATGCTTTTCGTACCCTCTTCGGCCCAGGGTGGTTGCGTGCACTCGCCCGCCAGCCGCATCGCGGCTCGCGCCCGGCGCGCTGCTCAAGACTCGGGGGTGCGCTGATCACTCAGGCGGGTGGCGGCGAGCGCCGTTGCTGTCGGCTTGCACGCAATAGCCCGACAGGATGACAGGAAGCCGTCCCGGTTGCAACGCGCCCGCCCGGGGGCGCTTGAGCCCCCGCATGCGGAATGTCAAATTGGCCGCGTACGCAGCAAACCCCCGGAAGGGGGCACCACGAGGAGGAGACACGCCGTGAGGCTCGAGACCCAGGCCGTGCATGCCGGCTACGCCCCCGACCCGACCACCAACGCCGTGGCGGTGCCCATCTACCAGACGACCTCCTACGCCTTCGACGACACCCAGCACGGGGCCGACCTGTTCGATCTCAAGGTCGAGGGCAACATCTACACCCGCATCATGAACCCCACCAACGCCGTGCTCGAGCAGCGCGTGGCGGCGCTGGAGGGGGGCATCGGCGGGCTGGCGGTGGCCTCCGGCATGGCGGCGATCACCTACGCCATCCAGGCCATCACCCAGGCCGGCGATAACATCGTCTCCACCTCGCGGCTCTACGGCGGCACCTACAACCTCTTCGCCCACTCCCTGCCCCTTCACGGGGTCGAGGTGCGCTTCGCCGCCCAGGACGACTACGAGCGCCTCGAGGCGCAGATCGACGGGCGCACCAAGGCGCTGTACTGCGAGACCATAGGCAATCCGTCCGGCGAGGTGGTGGACCTCGAGCGCCTCGCCGAGATCGCCCACCGCAACGGCATCCCCCTGATCGCCGACAACACCGTGGCCACGCCGTACCTGTGGCGGCCCATCGAGGACGGCGCCGATATCGTCGTCCACTCGCTGACCAAGTACATGGGCGGCCACGGCACGACGCTGGGCGGGCTCATCGTCGACTCCGGCAAGTTCCCGTGGGCCGAGCACGGCGACCGCTTCCCGATGATGGTCGAGCCCGATCCCGCCTACCACGGGGTGAGCTACACCGAGGACATGGGGGAGGCGGCCTACATCACCCGCTGCCGCGTGGTGCCGCTGCGCAACATGGGGGCGGCGCTATCGCCGCTCAGCGCCTTCCAGCTCCTGCAGGGCATCGAGACCCTGCCGGTGCGCATGGACCGCCACTGCGACAACGCCCAGCGCGTGGCCGAGCACCTCCAGGCCCATCCGCAGGTCGACTGGGTGAAGTTCGCCGGGCTCGAGGACAGCCCCTACAGGCCGCTCGCCGACCGCTACATGGGCGGGCGCGCGGCGAGCATCCTCAGCTTCGGCGTCCAGGGCGGCTTCGAGGCGGGGGCCCGCTTTATCGACGCGCTGCAGCTGATCACCCGGCTGGTGAATATCGGCGACGCCAAGTCGCTGGCCTGCCACCCGGCGAGCACCACCCACCGGCAGCTCAACGAGGAGGAGCTGGCCAGCGCCGGGGTCACGCAGGACCTGGTCCGGCTCTCCATCGGCCTGGAGCACGCGGACGACATCCTGGCGGATATCGACCAGGCCCTGGCGGCGGCTCAGCCGGGGTGATCGGCGGCATCGCCGGCGGCGAGCCGGTCGAGGTCCACGGCGACCAGGCTGGTATCGTCGCTCGGCGCCGTCCCCGCGCCCAGGCGCTCGAGCGCGGCCAGCACGGTATCCAGGGCCTGGCCCGGCGGCGCCTGCGCCAGCGTGGCCTCGAGGCCCTCGACCCCGTAGCGCGTGCCGTCCGCGGCAGGGGCCTCGATGGCCCCGTCCGAGCAGGTGAAGACCTCCAGGCCCGGCTCGATCGAGCGGTACGTCAGCGCCGGGCGGCCGCCGGCTGACCCGGGCACGGCCGCCAGGGGTAGGCCCTCGGAGGGGATCCGCTCCTGGACGGCGCCCTGGCGCAGGAGCCAGACCGGCGGCATGCCGCCGTTCCATAGCCCCAGGCGGCCCTGCTCGAGGTCGATCTCCAGCAGAGTGGCCGTCAGGAAGATCTCCGGCGGCAGGTGGCGGTAGAGCTGCTCGTTGAGGGTCTCCAGCAGCTCCGCGGGCGTTGCGCCGCGCCTGATCTGGTCGTGGAAGAGGGTGGCCAGGGCCGGCACCCCGACGGCGGAGCCGATGCCGTGGCCCGTGAAGTCGCCGAGCAACAGGCAGAACCGGCCGCTGCGGCAGCGCTCGGCCAGGAAGACGTCGCCGCCGAGGATGGCCGCCGGCTGGTAGCTGTGGCGCAGCCCCGGTGTCTCTAGGGCCTCGGAGGCCGTGGCGCGGTCGACGATGCGCTCCGCTGTCTCCTGCTCCGCCTCGAGCCGGCGCTGGTGGGCGTCGAGGACGGCCCGGTCCGCCGCGATCGTGCGTAGCCGCCCGATGAGCCGCTCGACGTGGGTCATGACCTGGTTGAGCTCGGTGAAGCCGAGGTTGATCCGCCGGGGGCGGAAATCCTGCAGGTCCCGGACGGCATTGACCCGCTCGACCTGATCGCGGAAATGGGCCAGGGATCGGGTCAGCCGGCGGTTGAGCAGGTGGGCGGCCCCCGCCGCAGCGAGGATGGCGAGCGGCAGGAGGGCGAGGAAGAGCCAGTCGTAGCCCTTGCGCGCCTGGGCGAGGACGGGTGCGAGATCCTGGGAGACCTCGATGACGCCGAGCACGTCCCCGGCCTCGGCGTTGGTGTGGCACGCCAGGCACTCCGGCCGCGCCGCCACGGGCATGAGGTACCGCTGCCGGGTCCCCTCCGCCCAGTGCTGCTCCTCGCCCGTCGCGAAGGCCCGCTCGACGGCGGGATCGGGCTCGGCAGCATCCTCGATGGCGCCGTAGAGGGCATCGACCCGCTCGCCGCGGTAGATCGTGACCTGCAGCGGGGCCTCCTCGTAGCTGTCCTCCAGCGCGGCGATGAAGGCCTCGAGGTCCGAGCGATCCCAGCCGCGACGCATGACCTGGTACATGGAGCTGAAGGTCTGCTCCGCGGTGGCGTCCGCGGTCTGCTCGGCCTGGTCGCGCAGGGCGCCCTCGTAGACTGAGGAGGACAGGGCCTCCACCCCGGCGAAGGTCGCCAGGGCGACGGCGATGACCGTCGCCGCCAGGACCGCTCGCAGGCTGACGCTGCGCACCCGGCCTGCCCTCAGGTGCCGAGCCGCTTGTACTTGATCCGGTGCGGCTGCGCTGCCGCCTCGCCGAGGCGCTTCTTCCGGTCCGCCTCGTAGTCCTGGTAGTTGCCCTCGATGAACACCGTCTGGCTGTCGCCCTCGAAGGCCAGGATGTGGGTCGAGACGCGGTCCAGGAACCAGCGGTCGTGGGAGATGACCAGCACGCAGCCCGGGAAGGTCAGCAGCGCGTCCTCCAGGGCGCGCAGGGTCTCCACGTCCAGGTCGTTGGTCGGCTCGTCGAGGAGCAGGGTGTTGCCGCCGCTCTGCAGCAGCTTGGCCAGGTGGACGCGATTGCGCTCGCCGCCGGAGAGGTCGCCGACGCGCTTCTGCTGCTCCGAGCCCTTGAAGTTGAACTTGCCCACGTAGGCCCGGGACGGCGTCTCGTAGTTGCCTACGCGGATGTAGTCGTGGCCGCCGGAGATCTCCTCCCAGACGCTATTCTCCGGGTTGAGGGTGTCGCGGCTCTGGTCCACGTAGGCGAGCTCCACGGTCTCGCCGACCTCGATGGTGCCGGCGTCCGGCTCCGTCTCGCCGGTGATCAGGCGGAAGAGGGTGGTCTTGCCGGCGCCGTTGGGGCCGACCATGCCGACGATAGCGCCCGGCGGGATGCTGCAGGTCAGGTCCTCGTAGAGGAGCTCGCCGCGGTAGGCCTTCTGCACGCCGTCGGCGACGATGACCTTGCTGCCCAGGCGGGGGCCCGGCGGGATGTAGAGCTGCTGGGTCTCGTTGCGCTTCTGGAACTCCTTGGACTGCAGCTCCTCGAACTGCTTGATGCGGGCCTTGTTCTTGGCCTGGCGGCCCTTGGGGTTCTGCTTGACCCACTCGCGCTCCTGCTGGATGGCCTTGCGGTGGGCCTGCTCCTCGCGGGCCTCCTGCTCCAGGCGCTTCTCCTTGTACTCGAGCCAGGCGGAGTAGTTGCCCTGGAAGGGGATGCCCTCGCCGCGGTCGAGCTCGAGGATCCAGCCGGCCACGTTGTCCAGGAAGTAGCGGTCGTGGGTGACGGCCACCACCGTGCCCGGGAACTCGGCGAGGTAGCGCTCCAGCCAGGCTACGCTCTCGGCGTCGAGGTGGTTGGTCGGCTCGTCGAGCAGGAGCATATCCGGCGCCGACAGGAGCAGCCGGCACAGGGCCACGCGCCGGCGCTCGCCGCCGGAGAGGTTCGCCACCTGGGCGTCCCACGGCGGCAGGCGCAGGGCGTCGGCGGCCTGCTCGAGCTTGCGGTCGAGGTCCCAGGCGCCGGCGGCCTCGATCTGGTCCTGGAGCTTGGACTGCTCGGCGATCAGGGCCTCGAAGTCGGCGTCCGGGTCGGCGAACTGCGCCGAGACCTCGTTGAAGCGGTCGACGAGGGCCTTGGTCTCGGCGACCCCCTCCTCGACGTTGCCGCGCACGTCCTTGCTGTCGTCGAGGCGCGGCTCCTGGGGGAGGTAGCCGATCTTGATGCCCGGCTGCGGGCGCGCCTCGCCCTCGTGCTCCTGGTCCTCGCCGGCCATGATGCGGAGCAGGCTGGACTTGCCGGCGCCGTTGAGGCCGAGGACGCCGATCTTGGCGCCCGGGAAGAAGGACAGGGAGATGTCCTTCAGGATCTGCCGCTTGGGGGGTACCACCTTGGATACCCGGTTCATGGTGTAGACGTACTGGGCCATATCTCGGTCGCTATCTCGATCTCGGGGCTCGAGCCGTGAGTGGGCTTATCGTATCTCCTCGATTCTACAGCCTGAGCGGCCTATCAGGCACCGGGGACGCGCCCGTATCTGTGCTGCGCCGGGCTTTTCTTGGCCAACTGGCAAGAGAGAGAGCCTCTCGCTGGACGCCCATGGCGGAGCGCGCCATCGAGAGGCTCGAGAGGATCCTCGAGGCGGCCTGCCACGCCTCGGGGTCCAGCATCCGATCGGCCTCTACAGCCGCATGTCACTCCCGCCTCGGGGAGCCGTCCGGGGCGTCCGCCGGCGAGCGGGGCCCGTCCCCGGCTTCCGGGCCGCCCGGGTGGCGACCGCGGTGGCCGTGGTGGTGCACGCGGTCGATGGCGGCGTCGTCCTCGATGCGCTGCCCCGTCCGGGCGTCGAAGTAGAGCTCACGGACCAGCCCCGAGCCGGCCTCGAGCATCTCCACCTCGTAGACGAGCCGCTGCCCGTAGGCGAAGAGCTCCGCCTCGATGAGCCGGCCCTGGGGATGCGCCTCGCGCGCCGTGGCCAGGACCGCCTCCAGGGGGCGGATCTCGCCGCGTTCACGGAGCTCGTGGAGCTGCCCGGGCGCCTTGCCGTGGTGCCGCGCCTCCGGGCCCGCCTCACCGCTGGCCAGGGCCGCGGCGGCCCCGGCGGTAAGCAGGGCCGCACCCAGGATGGCGACGAGCCGCTGCCTGTGCATCCCCGTCACGCCTCCGGCCGCTTGCGGCCGTCGATCATGGCCCGCACCAGATTCTGGCGCTCGTGCCAGCTGCTCAGGCCGACGCCGAGCAGGTGCAGAACCACCAGGGCCAGGGTCAGATTGGCCGCCACCTCGTGGACCTCCTCGGCCGTCTCGGCGTGGGGATGCTCGCTAGCCTCGTGGCCATCGGCGGCTTCCTGCGCCTCGCCGTCCACGGCCTCCTCTTCCTCGTATCCCTCGTCCGCATCGTCATCGGCGTGGGCCGCGGCCAGCGGCGCCGGTATCGAGAGCCCGGCTGCCTCCCGGTCAGCGTAAAAGCTACCGAGCGGGCCCGCCTGCTCCTCGGCGCCGTAGGTGACCAGCCCGGAGCCGACCGTCACGGCGAGGCTCGCCATGAGGGCCACGATCATGACGGCGCCGAGCGGGTTGTGGCCGAGGTAGCGCGGCGCCTCACCCCGCACCAGCTCGCGGAAGTAGCCGATCATCCGGCTGGGTGTCGGCCAGAAGTCGCGGAACCGGGCGGGCTGCGGCCCGAGGAAGCCCCAGGCGATGCGGATCGCCAGCAGGGCGCCGATGAGGTAGCCCGCCCAGGTGTGCAGCGGCATGACCGCCTCGGCGCTGAGATAGGCCGCCGCGAAGGCGCCGGCCACCAGCCAGTGGGAGATCCGTACCCAGCGGTCCCAGACCGCTACGCTGCGCTCGGTGTCACCCGCTGTCTCTGCCATGGCTCGTCCCTCAGTGCTCGAATGTCGAGGACAGCCTAGCGCGGCACGCTGAAATGGGGCTGAAGAGGAGCTGCCGGGGCTCTCGGGCCGTAGCTGGTGCTGCCGGACGGTGTCACGCCCGGGCACGTGTGTGGCCGGCTAGCGCGCTTGGCGCTCCATCGGATTCAAACACACCTGTGCTGGGCTCATCTCTGCCACACTGACCCGAGGAGAGCTGCTCGTAACCAGGGTGCGTAGCGTATGGCACAGGAGGAAAAGCCGGCGGACCCGGAGGTCCTGCCCGGCCAGGCGGCGCAGCCCCGGCCCGACGCCGGCACGACGCCCACGGGGATTGCCGGGCTCGACTTCGTGCTCGAGGGCGGTCTCCCGCGGGGGCAGCCCACGCTGATGCGCGGCGGGCCGGGTACAGGGAAGACGGCCATCGCCCTGACGTTCCTCTGCCGTGGGCTCGCCCGCGGAGAGCCCGGGGTGCTGGTGACCTTCGACGAGGGCCCGGAGGCGCTGATCCGCCACGCCGAGTCCCTCGGCTTCCCGCTCGGCGAGCACATCGACGCGGGCCAGGCACGGGTGCTCGACATGCGGCCCAGCCGCGCCGACCTGGTAGCCGGCGAGATCGTCGAGCTGACCGCCGTGCTGGCGCGGCTCGGCCACGCGCTGGACCAGCTGGACGCCCATCTGCTCGTCATCGACGCCATCGACGGCATGGAGGAGAGCTTCGATGCCCAGACGGGCCTGCGCGCCGAGCTGACCCGCGTCTTCGACTGGATCCGCGAGCGCGATGCCACGACGGTCATCACCTCGGGCGAGCAGACGGACTTCTCCAGGCGCTACGGGCTGGAGGAGTACATCGCCGACTGCGTCATCCTCCTCAGCCAGGAGATCGAGCATCGGCGCATGACGCGGCTGCTGCGCATCCTCAAGCGCCGCGGCGGCGGCCACGGCACCAACGAGTTCCCCTTCCTGCTCGATGAGGAGGGGATCTTCATCGCCCCGGTTACCGGGACGCGCCTGGAGGGGGGCGCCCCTACGGACCGCCACAGCACCGGCGTCTCCGGGCTGGATGCCATGATGGGCGGTGCCGGCCCGTACCGTGGCTCGGCGCTGATGCTCTCGGGCCAGTCCGGCACGGGCAAGACGACCTTCGCCGCCGCCTTCGCCGACGCCGCCTGCCGCGCGGGGGATCAGGTCCTCTACCTGAGCTTCGAGGAGGCGACCAAGGAGATCCTGCGCAACCAGCGCGCCGCGGGGATCGACCTGCTCGAGCACCTGGCGGAGGAGGGCGGCAGCGGCCGGCTCATCTTCCACCCCCTGCTCGCCGTGCAGCTTGGCTGGGAGGCGCACCTGCTGCGCGTGATGCGCTCGGTGCAGACCTCTCAGCCGGATATCGTCATCCTGGACCCGGCGAGCGCGCTCGCGGATCGCCATTCCGTGCAGTACGGCAAGGAGATGCTCCTGCGGCTGTTCTACATGCTCAAGCGCGAGGGCGTGACGGCCTTCGCCACGGAGCTGCTCCCGGACTACAGCGACGGGATGAGCACGATGGATGTCTCCTCGATCGTCGATACCTGGATCAAGCTCCGCCGCGATGAGCGCGGGGGGCAGCTGCACCGCTTGCTCAATGTCGTCAAGGCGCGCGGCTTGCCGACCTCGGAGCGCATCCAGGAATTCTACATTCGCAAGGATGGCATCCACGTCCAAGAAGGGCCCTGACGCACGGGTGGAACATGGCCGATAACTACGTGCTGCACCTCTATATCGCCGGCCGGACGCCCGCGGCGGAGCGCGCCATCGAGAACCTCAAAGAGCTCCTCAAGGAGGCCTCGGGCGAGGCGGCCGCCTACGAGCTCAAGGTCATCGACATCCTCGAGAACCCCCAGCTCGCCGAGGACCAGCGCATCCTGGCCACCCCCGTGGTCATCAAGCAGCTCCCGCCGCCGGTGCGCCGCGTCGTCGGCGACCTCTCGGAGCAGGAGAAGGTCCTGGTCGGGCTCGATCTGAAGGGTGATGCGCCTTGAGGGCACCGCTGGCCTCGGCGGGGCCGCGTCGGCTATCTTCGGCGCCATATCCGGCGTAACCGCTAGGCACGTATTAGGCACGTATGCTGCGTACCGTGCTCCTCGTGGCGCTCGCTTGCGCCCTCGGCGGCTACGCCTCGATCGAGCTCGGGGTCAGCCAGGCCGTCAACGGCGCCTGGCAGGATGGACTGCACCAGGCCGTGCCGCGATCCGAGACGCACGCCCCGGTGGTGCTCGTAGAGGGCGATACGGCCGTCGAGATCGACAAGATTGCCGCTGCGGCGCGATCTCTGCGGGCGGCTGGCGTCCGGCAGGTGGGGATCATGGCCGGGCCGGCGCAGGCGCGGCAGCTCGAGCGCATCTTCGCGGACGAGGCGGCCGTCGTGGTGGCCTGGCCCGCGCGCCGGGCCGGCGATGTCGCCGGGCGGTGGGAGGTGCCCAGCGGCGCGGCGCCGGGAGCGCCGGCCTTCGCGCTCGCTGCCGGGGCCGGGCCGCCCTACCGCACCCAGCCCCTGGCGATCACGACGCGCCGGGAGACGCGGCTGACCCTGGAGGCGGCCCTGGCTGGCGTGGCGGGCGAGGGCGCCGGGCGCTACTACATCGACTACCGCGGCGGCTCCGCCCGCCTGCCCCAGATCCCGCTGTCCGAGGCCGCTCGCGGCGATCTGCTGGCTTCCGTCGTGCAAGGCCGCACGGCCCTGATCGCGACCACCGGGGCCTGGACCGCGCCCTTGCTGCAGGCGCCGGTCGCGGGGGCCGGCCTGACGGGGGCGCAAGTCCACGCCCTGGCCCTGCGCACGCTCCTGGAAGGCCGGCCGCTCGGGGTGCTCCCGGCGTGGCTCGCAGCGCTCGGGCTGCTGGGGGGCGGCATCCTCGCCGGCGGGCTCGCCGTGCTCCTCGGCGGCCGGGTACAGCCGCTCTACATGCTCGGCCTGCTGGGGGTGGCCGTGGCGGCTACCGTGGGCGCGTTCGTCGCGCTCGGGCTGGTGATCCCCGGGGTCGAGCTCGCTGTCGCGCTGATCCTGCCGGCGGTGGCCGTCGCCATCCGGCGCGAGCGCGATGAGGATCGCCTCCTGGCGCGCCTTGTCGGCGCGGCCCGTACCCGGGCGCGTGAGCGCGACCGCTCGGCCCAGGAGGACGACGAGGGCGCCTGGCAGCTTATCGCCCGGCTCGTCGCGGAGAATCTCAACATGTCGCGGGCGGTCTTCCTCGAGCTGCCCCAGGACGGTACCCACCTCCACTCCATCGCGGGCGTGAACGCCGACGGTAGCGCCATCGCGGAGCGCCGGCGGGATGTCCGGCGGCGGCCCTATACGGAGGCGACGACGCCGAACGCCCCCATGGAGGTGGCCTACCCGTACCTGAGCGCGGCGGACGACGCGGAGCGGCAGTTCCTGGTGCCGCTCTCCTTCGGCGGGCGGACCCTGGGGTTCTGGGCGTTCGCCACGCCGGCCGGCACGGACCCGGCCGAGGAGGGCACGCTCGCCGCTGTGCCCGTATTCGCCGAGCGCGCCGCGGAGCTCCTCTACCTGGAGCGTGATCCGGCCCGGGACCAGCGGGGATGGCGCCGCTGGCTCGCCGGCGCCGGCCAGAAGCCGCTGAGCACCGAGCTGGCCCAGAGCCTGCGCGTCACGGAGCGGCAGACGACCCTCCTCGAGGCCGTCCTGGCCCGGCTCACCACCGCCGTGGCGGTTTTCGACATCTACGGGCGCCCCATGCATGCCAACCGGGCCATGGCGGATCTCGGCCACGAGCGCGGCTTCCAGCCCTACCGCGGCACGGCGACGGACCTGCTGGTGGCGCTCGGCGGGTTCTCCCGGGAGCGGGCGCGGGCGTTCCACCGCCAGGCCGCCATGGGGGCCGAGGACGTCTACGAGCCGCTGGCTACCGAGATCGCCGGCAAGCGCTACATGCTCTCGGTCACGGGCCTGGCGATCGACGAGCTCGGCGGCGAGGACGGCAGCGGCGTCGAGGCCGCGCCGGCCTCCCGGATGGCGGGCGTGCTCATCGCCCTCAGCGACTACACGAGCGCTGCCAATCTGTTCCAGCTCACCGAGGCCCTCGGGCGCTTCGTGAACACCCGGCTGCGCAACGACCTGGGGAATATCCAGCTCGCCAGCGGCCTGCTCGTCGACCCGCGCCTGTCACCGGAGCGGCGTGAGCACGCGGCCGATCTCATCACCCGCGCTATCCAGCGGGCCGATGACGAGCTGGAGATGCTCGACTACCAGTTTGTCCAAGCCGCCTCGGATGAGCAGGCTAGCGCGTATCCGCTCGACCCGGTCCTGGTGCTGAGGCGCGCCCTCGAGGCGGTCCAGCCGGAGGCGGCCGAGCGGAGCGTCGCCGTCCGCTTCGAGCCGCCGGCCTTGAGCGCGCCGGCGATGGCCTTGCCGGAGGAGCTGCACGCCGTGCTGCGTGCCGCCGCGGCGCTCGTCATCGATGCCGCGCGCCCCGGCGCGGAGATGGCCGTCCGGTACGATGAGGACAGCCGTGTCGCACGCATCACGCTCGAGGCGCCGGGCTTCGGCATGTCCAATGACCGCCTGCAGCAGGTGCTCGAGCACCCGGAGCGCGACGAGCCCGAGGTCGCGCGGATCCTGCGTGCGGGCAAGCGCCAGCTGAGCGAGTGGGGCGGCGAGCTGGACGCGCATGCCGGTGTCGGCGAGGGGGCGCGCGTCACCGTCGTCCTGCGCCGCGCCCTTCGAGCGAGCGAGACCGCGGAGGCGACGTAATGGCCCGGATCCTGGTGATTGACGACGACGAGTTCACGCAGGAGCTCATCCAGTTCGCCCTGGAGGTGGAGGGGCACAGCGCCACGGTGGTGTCGGACGGCCAGCGGGCCCTGGAACGGCTCGAGGGCGAGTCCTTCGACCTCATGTTCGTCGACCTCTATATGCCCGTCATGGACGGCATCCGCTTCCTCACCGAGGTGCGCAGCCGATTCACCGATCCGCCGCGCGCCATCGTCCTCTCCGGCTCGATGGACGCGGAGCTGCGCCAGCAGGTGCGCGAGCTCGGCGCCTACGACCTGATCCACAAGCCTGTCGGCCTCCCGGCGCTCAAGGCGCGGCTCGACGAGGCCCTGCATGCCCCCCGCGGGCCGTAGGGGGGACTGATCGTGCTGCCCATCTTCCCCGAGGGGAGCCTGGTCAGCTCGGTCGTCACGACGACCTGGATCAGCGTCTTCGTCCTGTGCTTCCTCAACCTGCGCCTGGGCTGGGTGCTGTCGGGCATTGTGGTCCCCGGCTACCTGGTCCCGCTGCTGCTGGTGAAGCCCTGGGCGGTGGCCGTCATCACGGCCGAGGCCGTGGCCACCTACCTGATCGTGTACACGCTGTCCGAGCGCCTCTCGGCGCTCGGCGCCTGGAACAGCTTCTTCGGCCGGGATCGCTTCTTCGCCATCATCCTGGCCTCGATCGGGGTGCGCCTGCTCTTCGACGCGTGGCTGCTGCCGCTTTTCGGGGCCGCGCTGAACGACACCCTCGGGATCGCCTTCGACTACCGCAACGAGCTGCACAGCTTCGGCCTGGTCATCGTCGCCCTCATGGCGAACCAGTTCTGGAAGCCGGGCCTGCTGCGCAGCGTGCTCCCGACCGTGGTGACGGTGGGCCTGACCTACCTGATCGTGCGCTACGGGCTCATCGAGTTCACCAACTTCCGCATGTCGGACCTGCGGTTCATGTACGCCGAGCTCGCCTCGTCGCTCCTGGCGACGCCGAAGGCCTACATCGTGCTGGTCGTGACGGCGTTCCTGGCCTCCCGCATGAACCTCATCTACGGCTGGGACTTCAGCGGCATCCTGATCCCGGCCCTGATCGCCCTGCAGTGGTGGCAGCCGGAGAAGGTCGCGGCGTCGTTCGTGGAGGCGTTCATCATCTACGGGCTCGCGGCCTTGCTGCTGTCCTTGCCCGTCTTCGCGAAGATCTCGGTGCAGGGCGCGCGCAAGCTGTTCGTCTTCTTCAACGTCGGCTTCGCCTACAAGCTCGCCCTCGGCTGGGGGCTGGCCATCCTCGCCCCCGCTGTGAAGGTGACGGACTACTTCGCCTTCGGCTACCTCCTGTCGACGCTGCTCGCGATCAAGATGCACGACAAGGCGATCCCGGCGCGCCTGACCCGGGCGACGCTCCAGACCTCGCTGACCGGCGTCGCGCTGGCGAGCGTCCTGGGGTTCGCGTTGACGTTCATGCCGGAAGTGGGACAGCGAGCCGAGGGCGCTGCCGGGTCGGAGGCGCCCGCCGTCGCCAGCGGCCCGAGCCCCGCGGACTACGTCGACCGGGCGGCGATCGAGGCGTACGGGGCCGGGCTGGAGCAAGCGCTGACCCGACCCACGCCGGCCGAGGTCGCTGACCTGCAGCGCGCCGGCGAGGCGCTGATCGACTACGCCCGGGGCGACGGCACGGTCGATCTCGAGCGCCTGCGGCGCCTGTTCGCCAGGACGGGGTATCGGCTCCACCGGCTCGACGAGACGCACCTCGCCGCGATCGATGATCGGCCGGGGCGCGCCTGGAGCAGCCTGATCGTGCGGACGGGGCCGGCCACCGACCTCGTCCTCGAGATCCCGGACCCGCTGGAGACCCCGCAGCTGGCCGAGGCCGGGCTCAGCCTCTACCGTGCCAAGCGTGCCCGCGTGATGATCCTGGCCGGCAGCAGCCGGTCGGCGCGGTCAACGCGCTCGACGCCCGGGCTCGACCCGCTCCGCCACCGGCAGTCCGCCTTCCACGCGTTCCACCGGGCGGCCGCCGTGCGCAACGTGATCCAGCTGCGGGGCGCGCCGGGCGCCGAAGACGCCCCGGCCGGGGAGGCCCTGTACGTCAAGTCGAGGCTGCCCGAGGGGGTCTCCGCGGAGCAGCTCGAGGGCCTGCTGCCGCGCCTCGACGTGCGCTTCGCCCGCGGGCCCGGCCAGAACGTCCAGCGGGCGTCGATGTGGCACGGCTTCGGCGAGCTGTTCGTTACCCCGGACGGGGTCGCCCGGCTGCTGGCGGCGCGGGACGGGCAGGCGGGCGGCGTCCCGTCCGGCCCGCTACCGGAGGTGGCGGGCCGGAGCCTCGCGGCCCTGTTCGACGGCGCGGGCGCGGTGGCGCCCGAGGGTAGCGGCGCCTACCGCGCCCCCAGCCTGGCCGAGCTGCTCTACCTGGATACCGAGGTCCTGAAGCCGCTGCTGCAGGTCGCCGAGACCGGCCTCCGGGACGGCGCGTGGACCCCGGCGGCGCGGCGGGCCCTGACCCGCATCCGCTCCGCGGCGGATGCCGTCGGCTACCAGCTCCTGTCCCACAGCGACGGCGAGCACGAGCTCGTCGTCCTCGCCGAGGAGGGGGGCGGGAGCCGGTCGTGGGGGACCTTCGTGCTCCGGGTCGGAGCGGCCGCGCCGCTGGGCATCCAGGCGCCGCGGCCGCTCGCCGAGCCGGGGACCCTGGCCACGGCGCGCGATCTCTTCCGGCGCAGCCGGGCCCGGGCGCTCCTGGTAGCCGGCGCCCACCCCCGGGCGGTGCCCGAGCGGCGCGCCGACGTGCTGCGGCGCAGTAACGCGGCCAACGCCTTCAACCTGGTGAGCCAGGTCCTCTACCGGGAGAGCGGCAGTGCGGCCTTCACAGGGGTGCAGGTCCGGGGCTTCACCCCGCGGGCGGGCGCCGAGGCGCAGCCGCGCGTGGTGATCGCCACCGCGGACGGCGCCACCCGTCGTGGGGATCTGTCCGCCGAGCAGCGCTACCTGGTCGACCTGCTGGCGGACGGCGAGGGGGTCGCCTTCGCGGACGGCAGCCCGGCGGTGGCGGGCCTGGACGTGGGACGGACGCCGCAGGCCGCCTACCTCGACCAGGCGGAGGACGACGCCTTCCTGGTGGCCTGGGTCTCGTCCGCCCTGCGCGCCGGCTATACGGACAAGACGGCGGATGCGCTCGAGGCGGCCCACTTCGTCGCCCTCGATATGCCCGAGACCCGGGCCGGGGTGAGCGCCTCCCTGGCGGGCGTGCCCCTGGCCGCGCCGCCCGATCCCGGGCTCGTGGCGGCGGTCCGGCAGTACGCCGCGTCCAGGGATATCCTGGCGCTCGCGCAGATCCGGCAGCGGTGGCCGTCGTACCGCTACGAGCGCCGCGTGGACCCGGAGACCCGCCAGTCCTTCCTGCTCGTGTGGACCGGGGCGGACGAGCTGGCCCTGGCGGCGAGCCTGGCGCCGGGGACGCCGTGGTCGATCACGCGCGTCGGCACCGATACGCTCGGCGCGTCGCGCGTCGAGTCCTTCGTGCGCGCCCGCGGCGGCGCGCTGGCGCCCGGCCGGGAGGATTGAGCCGTGCTACGCCGGATCGGCCACATCAGTGTCGTCGCCGTGATCGTCACGGCCGTAGCGGCCCTCGGCTACGGGATCTACGCCGCCCTGCCCGGTGCCGGTGGCGCGGGGTTGCTGCCCCAGGGCGAGGGGCGGACGAGCACGGCGTACCAGCTGGATCGGGACGCCTGGACGCGCTTCCCGCTGCCGCGGCCCGTGCCGCGGGTACGCCTGCTCGTGCACGGCGATGTGCCCCCGGGTGCGGTCCAGCCGGATCGCTCGGCGCCGCTACGCTTCGCCGTCGAGGTGCAGGGGGTCGATCAGGCGGGGGAGGTCGTCTTCGAGCGCCTGCACCACTTCCGCACGGGCGTGACGCGCTATCCAGCCGCCGATGGCGGGACGCGCCCGGGCAAGGCGTACGCGGGATCGGACGCCGTGCCCACGGATAGCCAGCTGGCCGTCCTGAGCCTGCCGGAGTCTCCGCGGATCGACCGGCTGCGGCTCCGCGCGGCGGTGCTGGGGCCGGAGGTCACTACCGTGAACGCCAGGCTCTACATCCCCGAGCGGTTGAGCGGCGCCCAGGTCGCCGCCCGCTGGCCGCGGCTCAGCGGCGAGCAGCGCACCCGCCTGGCCGAGGGCAACGTCTATCCGGCCGGGCTGCTGACCCGGACCGAGCGCAGCCACCTCGCCGCGGTGCGCTGGCACCGTATCGGCCCTGCCGGGGTGCCGGGTCGCGATTACGTGGAGCGCACGCTCTACATCCGCGACAGCAGCGAGGTGGAGCCGATCGTGCCGCCCGTGACCCCGCAGGGCGTGCGCGTCGGCCCCCACCGGCGAGCGACGGTGCAGCTGCCGGAGGCGGGCGCCGCCGCCCAGATCCAGCTCACGGCCCTGGAGGAGGCCGCCGGCGAGGCGCGCGTGCGGGTGTTCGCCGATCGCCCGGGCGAGGTGCGCCGTGTGGCTGCGCCCTGGGAGGCGGAGACCGTCCGTATCGAGGGGACGTGGCAGGGGCGGCTCCTCGAGCTGCAGAGCGACGTCCCCGCCGTCGCCCGCCTGTTCCCCCAGGGCGATGCGGAGGCGGCCGCGCCCGCGCTGGATCCGGCCGTCGTGCGGGTCTTCAGCGCCGCGGCCGAGCCGCGCTGGCGTGTGCGCCACGTCGACGGCGCGCCGACCCCGCTGCGCATCGACCTGCGCTGCGCCTGCTTCGCCCCCGACGGGGCGCGGGTAGCGCCCGGCCCGGCCCGCGTGGCGCTGCTCGACGACGCGGGCGCCGTCATCAGGCGCATCGATGTCCAGGCCGCCGGGCCCGCCTCGCCCTACGACCGGCTCCGGGGCGAGGAGGCGGACCGGCTGATCAGCGAGCCACGCCGCCTCTACTTCCGCCTGCCGCCCGAGGTGGCCGCCGTGCGCGTCTCGGGGCCGCCGCGTGTCCACGCGGCGGTGTTCAACCGGCCGGACGGCTTGCGGCGGACCGTCCGCGTCCCGGGTGATCGTTTCGCCCGGCCGGACACCCTGCGTGATCGGCGGAGCTGGTTCTACCTCCCGCCGGCCGAGGTGGCGACGACCCCGGAGGCGACATCGACGGTCGCGGTCCAGGCGCGACCCCCCGAGATCGATCCGGCGATCGCTGCCGGCGACTACGACTGGCAGGCGTATCGGCCCGAGGGGGCCTGGTCGGCGCGCCGGATCCTCACGCCGAGGCCGGGCGACGAGGCCGTGCGGCCCGAGGCGCTGGCCACGACCTATACGCCGCTGCCGACCGGCGAGACGCGGCGCGTGCGTATCGACGCGGCCGCCCCGCGCCCTGTACGGCCGCGCCTGGTGTTCGCCGGGCACGATGCCGGGCGCCGCGCCTCCGTCCGGGTCACGGTCGACGGCGAGCGGGTCCTCGAGCGCCGCCTCGGCGCGGCCTCGGGGCGGCTGACGCTGCCTGCCGTGACGCGCGGGCGCCACCGGATCCGCATCGACAGCGGCGCCGCGGCGCGCTTCTACCTATCCAACGTCGCCGGCGCGGCGCGGCCCTTCGGCCTGCGGCTGGCCAACCGGCTCCGGCCGGGGACGACCCGCTTCATGTACGAGAAGACCAGCGAGGGGGCCGAGCTCTTGTCCTTCCGTCTCTATCCGGTCCTGCCGAGCGCGGGGCGGCGCGCCGTCGAGGTGACCGTCGGTGGGGCCCGGCCGGCCGGGCTCACGCCGCACGACAGCTTGACGCTCCCGCACCGGCGGTACGAGGTGCGCGTCGATGCCCCGGGAGCGGGCTATCCCGTCCTGGGCGCTGCCGACACGGTCGGCGAGGCGCGGCGATTCTTCCTGGAGCTGGGTGCCGATCTGCCGCCTGGCCGCTACCCTGTCGAGGTGCGCCTCGCGGGTGAGCGCGAGGCGTACCTCAGCCTCTCGAGGACGAGGCCTGGACGCAGCGACGCGCGCGGTGTAAGCCGCCGGGGGGCTGGCGATGAGGCGCGCTAACGGGGTCACCGGGGGCATCTTGGGGGGGGTGCTCGCCATCGCCATCGCCGGCGCCGGCGCGCCCGCCTGCGCCGAGGACGAGGACCAGGAGGGCCGGACCGTGCCGCTCGCGGCCGCGCTCGAGGCGGTGCAGGCCGAGGCGGGCTTCCAGGCGCCCGCCTGGCGCACGATGCAGGAGGCGCGGACGGTATTCCGCCGGCTCCTGGCGGGCGAGGCGGAGCCGGATGCCGCGGCCCTGGAGCCGTTCGGCCTCGTGGCGCGGACGGTCCGGATCGGCACCGGCAGGGTGCACGCCATCTCCGACCCGCCGGCGGAGGTCCGGGGGCGCGGCTTCTACCTCCTCAACCAGGGGGTCTCGGACGCCAGCGACGTCCTCCTCCAGGCGCCGCACCGGTTCAAGGACCTGGATACCGGCGAGATCGCTACCGAGCTTGTCGCGGCGGGCGGCTTCCGCGCGGCGGCCTGGAACACCGTGCCGCGGTGGGCGCCGGACGACCGCAGCGATCGTAGCTCCGACGTGGCGCACCTGGATGTCAGCCTCTTCAACGCCTTTACGCTCGCCTTCGCCGAGGCGTACCCCGACGGCGCGGTCGTGCAGCTCCACGGCTATGCTCGCGGCCACCGCGATACCTCGGCCGGGCGCCGCGCCGAGGTGATCGTCTCCAGCGGGACGCGGCGGCTCCAGGGGCCGGCGCGGGCGGTGTACCGGTGCCTGGACAGCGCGCTCGACGCGGTCGTGCTCGGCTACGGCGAGTCCGTCTTCGAGCTCGGCGCCACCACGAATCGGAACGCCGCCGCGCTGCGGCGGATCGGCTTCCGCCGCTTCGTCCACGTGGAGATGGTGCGCGAGCTGCGCCGCCGCGTGCTCGAAGAGCCCGCCCTGCAGGCCCGGCTCCGGCGCTGCCTCCTGGAGGCGGCGCCGTGAGGTGGGGCATCCCGGCGGCGGTCGTCGCGCTGCTCGCCCTGGTGGTTGCGCTCGGGGCGAGCGCCGAGCTGGACGAGCTCCAGTTCCGGCTCCACGAGGGCCAATCCCCCCAGCAGCGCTGGGATCGCCTGGCGGATCGCCCCTGGGTCCGCCCCCCTGCGGCGGGGCATGCGGACAGCGGCGACCGGGTGCTCCGCCTGGACGCAGGGCAGGCGGTGACGCTGCTGCTGCCCGGCGGCGCCGACCTGTTGCTCCGCGACCGGGGCGATGCCGATTCCGACGCGTTCGCCGGGCTCCGCGTGGCCCTGTCCCAGGACGGTGCCGCCTGGGTCACGGCCCAGCCCGAGCCGCGCGGTGACGGCCACCGGGCGGTGCCGGCCCCGGGTAACGACGCCTACCTCGCCCGGGTGCAGGCCCCGGCGTCCGGGCCGGTCCGGCTCGCCGCCTTCCACGCGCGGACGGTGCCGGTGCCGACGCAGCGGCTCTACCGCTACGACATCACGCCCGATCCGGGGCACCGGCTGCGGATCGGTGCGCGCCGCGCCGCCGTCCGCGAGCTCGAGCCGGGCGAGCGCGTTGCCATCGAGGTGGCGGGGCCGACGCGCCTGGCGTTCCGCCACCGCCGCCTGGCGCGCCGCCCGTCCGCCGACCTGCAGAGCCCGTACCGGCTGGTGATGGGGATCGACGGCCAGCGCCAGCGCGTCTACCGCGGCCGCACGCGGACTGAGCGCAGCGCCGTGGCCCGGCTGGACGGGCGCATCGCCCGTGTCAGCACTGCCGAGACGGCGTACCTCCAGGTGCCGGAAGGGGAGCATACGGTCACCGTCGAGGCCAGCGCGCGCACGCTGCTGCGCGTGCGGCGGCGCCCGGCCGACGACGACCTGCTGTCGCGCCCGGCGAACTGGATCGCCGATCCTGGAGACCTCTACGGCGAGCTGGCCACGACCGGGCCGGGCGACGACATCCGGGACGACCCCACGACCGTGCCCGGCCTGGCGCGCGCCTGGCGCGCCCGGTTGCGCACGGCGCGGCAGGCCGACGCGGGCCTGGGCGCAGCGGCGTCCCTGCGCGCGCAGGCCGAGGACACGCCGTTCCCCGACGCGGTCCGCCGCGCCGCCTCGGACCTCCGCGGCGGCCATAGCTCGTGGCGCGACCTGATGCCCCGCAATGCGGGCGAGGCGGCCTGGTCCACGGTCTATGCCCGCCCCGGGGGGCTGCGCGGGCCCCTGGCCCGGCCCCAGGAGCGGCCCGTGATGACCACCGACGAGGTCCCCGCCCGCGCCGCGGCGCTGCGCACGCAGACGCTCAGCGCGCTGGGCGGCACCGCGCCGGCGCGCCTGCACTACCGCCTGCCGGAGCGCGAGGCCCCGGCCGAGCTCCGCCTCTACGCGGCCCGCGGCCGCCTGGACCGGCCGGTGACGCTGGCGCTGCACTTCGATAGCGCGCCCACGCGGCGCGTGCGCATCACGCCGTCCGGCGCCCCCGCCGCGCCGGCGCCGGAGGCCGCGCCGGCCATGGCCGCCCTGCGCCAGCTGACGCCGGAGGGACGGGCCGGGCCTGCCGCCGGCGGCCTGCTGGGCACGCTCGGCGCGCGCTTCAGCGCCCTCGGCACCTCCGCGCCGCTGGTGCGCAGCGCCGTGGCGACCGTCGAGCTGCCGCGGGCGGTCCGGCGCGTGACCGTCGAGCACCGCTCGGGGCCGGGGCTGCCGGTGGGGATCGCGTACCGCAAGCCGCACGCCCTGGAGCTGGACGAGCGCGCCTACACCCATGCGGTCCAGGCCCTCGGCGGCCCCGATGCGGCGCGGCAGGTGTTCCGGGCGCAGCTGCGCCGCCGCGTCGCGGGCGAGGACCCGTCCCGCCTCGACAGTCCGTTCGCCGAGGCCCTCACCGCCCACTGGACGCGGCTCGCCGATTTCCTCGCTGCCCGCTACGCCGATTACGCGGTGGGGATCCACGAGCGCGGCCACCGCTTCCAGGCACCGGGCAAGGGGTCGACCGGCCGCGATGTGCGGGCGCTTGCGCGGCGGGCGGCCGGCTACGAGGCCGACGGCCATTGGGCGGCCGCGGCCGAGGCCTGGGGAACGCTCGCCGGCCGCGCCGGCGGGGCGATCTGGCGCGAGGCCGAGATGGACCGCATCCGCGCCCTGCGCCAGGTCGGCGCCACGGGGCTGGCGGACCGGCTGCTCCGCGGCTTCCACCTGTACAGCGATGACCCGTCCATGCGCGATCGCGCGTTCCAGCGCCTGCGCCAGACGCTGGGCGGCGCCGACCAGGGGGGCGGGGTGTGGATCGGCGCCCACGTCGCCCAGGCGCTCCGGACCGACGAGCTCGCCCCGCTGGGGGGTGTTGTGGAGCTGCTCCTGGAGCGCGGCCAGGAGGCGCTGGCACGCGACCTGGCGGCCCTGCTGCCGGCCGGGGCGGTGCCGGATGCAGCGCGCGCCCGCGCCTTCTACGCCGGCGGCTGGCCGCGCGCCGCGGCGCGCGCGGGGGAGCGCCTGGAGCCGGCCCGGGCCGCCCGGCTCGAGGCGCTCGAGGCCCTGCGTGCCGGCGATACGGCCGGGGCGCAGGAGATCCTGCAGGCGCACGCGGCGAACGCGCCCTGGGCGCAGGCGCTGCAGCGGGGGCAGGCGGTGGCCGACGACCTCCGCGACCCCGCCACGCCGCCGGACCCCGCCGCCTGGGCGGCCTGGGCCCAGGACCACCCCGGGCCCCGGGCCTGGGCGCCCGCCCAGCGGCTCGTCTCCCGGGCCGCCGGCACGCGCACCCTGCGTGCGCTCAGGCGGGATACCCGGGTCACGATGGCCCTCGCGACCCCGGAGCAGCCGGTCCATTTGACGGCGCCGGCGGGGCAGCTGCGGCTCACGTTCCGGCTCCAGATGGCGAGTGACGCCCGGGACGCGTCCGGCTGGGTCCGGCTGGCGGCCGGCGGCCGCACGCGGCGGCTGCCGGTGACGGCCACGGGGCCCGCCGCGGGCCTGGTGCCGCTCGGCGGCGCCGCCGCGGTGGGGCCGGGGAATCGCTATACCGTGGCGCTGGAGGGCACCGCCGGGCGCGTGACCGTCGCCCCCGACCGGCCGATGCTCGTGCGCGTCGAGTGGCGCCGGCCGTCGCTGCGCCTGCCCGTCCTCCCGGAGCCGTGGCCGAGCGTCATGGCCGCCGGGCTCGAGCAGCGGGACCGGGACGGGCCGGCGGCCTGCCGGGCCGAGGTCGACGTGGCGGATCCGGCCTCCGGCCGTGTCCGCCGCGTATGCGGCACCGAGGCCGGCCTGGCGGCACCGCTGCCCGACGACCCCGGTTCCGCCCTGCCCGGCGGGGTGGCGCTGGCGCCCGCCGAGGACCCGGCGGTCGCGCTCGCCGACGCCCTGGCGCAGTGCCCTGCGCCCTACGGCGCCTGCCCCGGGCTCGGCCGGCGCATCTACGCGCGGGCGCTGAGCGGCGATCCCTCGCCGCTGCTCACCCGCCTGCGCGGCATGGTCGGCCCGTACTTCGGCTGGGAGCGCGTCGAGCAGGTGGCGGCGAGCGCGGGCGTGCGCACGGTGGAGGTGGCGGGCTGGCAGCCGCAGAGCCCGCAGCTCCGGGCGCGTACGCCGTTCCTGGGCCGGCTCGACGGCAACGACCACGTGCTCTCCGGCCCCGGCCGCCTCTATCTCGACTTCGTGAACCGCCAGGCGACGACCCTCGTGCTCGACCTGCGCAGCGTCGACATGCCCACGCGCCCGGCCGAGCCGCCGGCTACGCTCGACTACCGCCTGGACGACGGCCCCTGGCGCAGCGCCGAGGTCCCGCCCGGCGGCCGGCGCGTGGCGGTGGCTATCGGGCCCGGCCGCCACACCATCGCCCTCCGCGTCGAGCGCCCGACCCAGGAGCGCTACCTGATCGCCTCCGTCCAGGAGCGCCGCCAGGACGGCCTGGAGCCGCTCGTCACGCCGGTCGAGCGGTCGTACCAGGTGGCCACGCGCGCCGAGCCCGCCCGCTTCGCCGTCGACGGGCCGGCCCTGGTGCGCGTGGACCGCTACCGCGAGGACGGTATCGTGAGCGCCTACCGCGAGGTGCCCGCGGATCAGTCCCGGGTCCGCGTGACCCCGGAGGCGGGCCGCTCGGAGGCGCTGGTACGGGTCTACGCCCTGCGCCACCGCGGGGCGGTCCCCGAGAGCGCCCCGCGCTACGAGCTGAGCCGCCCGCAGGAGGCGCCCGAGCGCGCCCTGGCGGTCGAGGGCGTGCCGGAGACGGCGGCGCCGCTCGGCGAGCGCCCGCTCCATGGCCAGGGCGAGGGCACGACCAGCGTGGGCGGCGGCTACCGCCTCCGCGACCAGGTGGAGGACGAGCCCGGCGGGACGGGCGACCGCGACGGCTTCCTAGAGCTGCGCCTCGACCGGCGCCGCTACGACGCCGTGGCGGATCGGTTCGACCAGGGGGGCCTGCGCTTGCGCCTGCGGGGTGACGGCCGGCCCACCCTCGGCGGCACGGCGCGCGTCCTGTTCCCGGACCGGGTGCTCGGCGCCGCCGACGGCTGGCCCCTGGATCTGACCCTGCGGGGCAGCGCCTTCGTGCAGCGCACCGAGGCCGAGGGCCCGGAGGCCGCGCTGACCGTGCGCGCCGCGGCCCGCCACCGGCGCCAGGTCGCCGAGCGCACCTGGCTCAGCGGGCGCCTGGACGCCTTCGCGCGCCACCTGACCCTGGACGCCGGCCTGCCCGGCAGCGAGACGGCCGACAGCGACGTCTTCACGCGCTACAAGGCGGACCACCCCGTCGGCTGGGGCCTGCGGGCCGGCATCGAGCACCGGCCGTTCCTGGACACCACCCTCTACGGCCGCCTCGGTGGGCGGACGAATGCGGACCTGGGCCTCAGCGATCCCGACAACGTCTACGCCGAGGCCGGCCTCCGGCAGTTCCTGGGGGGCGTGCAGCTCGACCTCTCCTACCGGGCGACGCGCTACCTCGCCGACGGCGATCGCGGCGACGCCGTGGACACGGGGCGCCTCGGCCTGGATGTGGGCTACGACCTGTGGCGCCCGGCGGGCGACCGCGTGGAGGCGACCGGCCGGATCCGCCGCGATGTGCGCCGCTCCCGGACCTCGTTCGGCCTGTTCCTGACGTGGCACTTCGGCGGCGGGCAGACCCTGGGGCGCCACGAGCTGGGCAACGGCCGGCTGCTCCGCGATTTCCGGCCGGATGCCGAGGCCTTCCGTACCCTGCGCGAGGCCCGGGCGCCGGGCTGGGAGGCGGATCGATGAGGCTCGGCACGGTTGGACGGGCGGGCCCCGCCGAGGGCCCGGGGGCGCGCGCCGGGCGCCGCTACGAGGCGGCCGTCGACTACGCCCTGATGGACCGGGCCCACGCGGCGGCGGCCGACCTGGACGATCCGGTGGCGGTGCTGACCTTCATCCGCCAGGAGCTGGAGCAGACGCTGGCGCGCATCGCCGAGCTCCAGCAGACGCTGGCCCGCTTCGAGTCGGCCCACGCGCGCGCCCGGTCGGCCGCCGAGCGGCGCCGCGTGACCCTGGACTTCGTGGCTGCCCTCAACACCAGCCAGCGGGTGGCCGTGGGGGATCGGCTGGCGTTCCGGCGCTGGCTCGACCTCGACGCCGTCGCCGAGCGCTGCCGGAACCGCATCGGCGAGGGGGAGAAGCGGGCGGCGACGCTCGCCGAGCGTGCCGGCGCCGTCGCCGACGCAGCCCTCGCCGCAGCGGCGACCGATGCCCGTACCGAGCTCTGGCGACGGCTCGATCTCGAGCGCACCCTGGGCGCGGCCCTCTACTACGGCGGCGATGAGCGCGTGCCGCGCGCGGCCTTCGCCGCCCTGGTGCGCGGGCTCCGGGAGATCCCCGTCGAGCGCCGCGAGCCGCTGGTAGGCCACAACGCGGCGCGGCTGGTGTACCAGCTGGCCCAGGACCCGCAGCACGACGTCTGGGCCCAGTGCGAGGCCCTCGCCCTGCTGGCCACGATCCCGGACAGCGGCTTCAAGGGCGTGGCCCGGCAGCGCCTGGCGGCGCCGGGCGCCGATCCGGACCTGTTCGTGCGCGCGCGCCTGGTCGGCCTCCTGCGGCAGCTGTACGCGGAGACGGAGGATCCCGAGGTCCTGGCGCTCGTCGAGGCGGCCGCCGAGGATCCGAGCCCCTACGTCCGCCAGGGCGTCTGCCGGGAGCTGCCCCGGCTCCAGGGCGAGCGGGGCCGGGCGCTCGGCCGCCAGCTCCTGCTGGACGACGCCACGCCGCAGGTCCGGGCAGCGGCCGCGCACGCCCTGGGCCGCGAGACGCGCCCCGAGGAGGCGCACGCCAGCGTCGCGGTGCTCACCGAGGCCACCCGGCGCGAGACCGACCCCTTCGTGCTGCGGGTCCTGGTCGATACGCTCGCCGGTGACGCGGTCGACGCGGTCGAGGCGGGCGATGCCGCGGCTGGGGCGGCGGGCGGCGGCGCGGAGCTGGCCCTGGGCGCGCTGGACGCGCTGCACACCGGCGCGGCGGCCACCGCCGTCCGGCGCGAGGCGGCGATGGCGGCCGAGCGCATCCGGGTCCGCCGGGATCCGGAGCTGGGCGGTCTGGCGGCGAGCCTCGGCGCGCGCGCGGCCAGGCTCCGGGACGGCCGGTGGTGCCGCCTGCCGCGGCGCCTCGTGCGCGGCTACTCGGAGGCCCAGATCGGCCGCGTCCTGGCGGTCCTGGCCCAGGACGACTTCAGCTACGAGCTCGGCTGGGGGGTGCTGGGTCCGTGGCTGCGCCGGGGCGAGCGGGCCGGGTTCCGGCTCTGGCGCTTCCTCTACGAGATGCGCCGCCCCTCCTCGGACAAGCGGCAGGGGCACAGCCACACCCGCGGCCGCGTCTTCCACGGCGCATTGCTCGCGCCGTCCGCCGTCCTCGCCGAGGTGTCGCCGACGAAGGTGCCCGGCGAGCCGCTGCATATCGAGGAGGAGCAGGGGTGGCGCCCGTACCTGCCGCTGCCCGACCACGTGGTATCGGCCGTGGACGCCGGCCGGCGGCTCAGGCTGTTCACGGCCGAGGGCGTGACGACGGTGGAGCCGCCCAGCGGGCTCGTGCCGTCGCTCCGCGCCAAGCTGCGGCTGACCGGGGCCTTCCAGCGCTTCGCCGAGGCGCGGAACTGGACGCACGTCGCCGCCGTGCCGGCGAGCCGCTACGCGGAGATGCTACGCCAGGCGCGCATCGGCGTGCGGCTCGAGGGCTACGGCGGGGCCCGGCCGGAGCCGCGTGCGGCCCGCTTCTTCGCCGCCGGTCCCCTCGCGTACCTGGGCCTCGACCGCACGCTCCTCGAGCGCTTCCAGACGTACTTCCTGTCCGTCTACCAGAACAGCCTGCGCGACCTGCTCGTGTTCATCGTCGGCGTGGGCGGCCTGTTCCTCCTCCGGCGCGCGCAGCTGTTCCGGCGCATGGTGCGCAGCCGCCGGCGGCTGCCGCTGGTCCTCGGCGGCTGGGGGACGCGCGGCAAGTCCGGCACGGAGCGGCTCAAGGCCGGGCTGATGAACGCCCTCGGCTACGCCGTGTTCTCCAAGACCACCGGCTGCGAGGCGATGTTCCTGTACGCCCCCGCGCACCGGCCCCTGCGCGAGCTCTTCCTCTTCCGGCCCTACGACAAGGCGACGATCTGGGAGCAGGCCGCCGTCGCGCGGCTCGCGGACCGGCTCGGCAGCGACGTCTTCCTGTGGGAGTGCATGGGGCTGACGCCGTCCTACGCGCGGATCCTGCAGGAGCAGTGGATGCGCGACGACCTCTCGACGCTGACCAACACGTACCCGGACCACGAGGACCTGCAGGGGCCCGCCGGGCGGGATATCCCCTACGCCATGACCGCCTTCATCCCGCGCCGCTCGCGGCTGGTGACGAGCGAGCAGCAGATGGCGCCGATCCTGCGCGAGGCCTGCGCCGCCAAGGGCACGCGCTTCACCGCCGTGGGCTGGCGGGAGCCGGGCCTGCTCACCGAGGACGTGCTGGCGCGCTTCCCCTACGAGGAGCACCCCGCCAACATCGCCCTGGTCATGCGCATGGCCGAGGAGCTCGGGGTGTCGCAGGACTTCGCCCTCAAGGAGATGGCGGACCGGGTCGTCCCGGACCTGGGCGTGCTGAAGACCTTCCCGGCGGCCCCCGTGCGCGGCCGGCGGCTCCAGTTCGTCAACGGCATGTCCGCCAACGAGCGGTACGGGACCCTCGCCAACTGGACGCGGATGGGCTTCGACCGCCAGGACCCGGCGGGCGAGCCCGGGGTCGTGGTCAGCACCGTGGTGAACAACCGCGCCGACCGGGTGGCACGCTCGCGCGTCTTCGCGAGCATGCTCGTCCAGGACCTGTCCGCCGATCGGCACGTCCTCATCGGCACCAATCTGGCCGGGCTGACGGGCTATATCGAGGAGGCGCTGGCGGCGTACCTGGCGGGGCTGAGCCTCTGGCCGCAGGGGGCCGCCGATGACCGCGGGCCCGAGGCGATCCTGGCCTCGGCGGCGGCGTGGCTGCGCCAGGTCCGCGACGACGGCGAGCTTGCCGGGCAGCTCGCGGCGTGCCTGCCGGGCGAGGGCGGGGCGCAGGCCTACCTCGAGCTGCTGGACGAGCCGGAGCGCCTCCACGAGGCCCTGGCCCGGGACGGCGTGGCGCACGCCGCGTCGATCGTCGATCACGTCCGCCGCTGGCGGGGGCAGCGGGACGCCTACAGGGATCTCCAGGCGCGGCTCGCCCGCGCCAGCGGCCCGGACGCGGCCCTCGACGACGCCTTCCGCCGCTGGTGGGCCGCGGCGTTCCGCGACAAGCTCGTCGTCATCCACGACAGCCACGCCGCCGGCGACGGCATCATCGAGCGCCTGACGGCGGTGACCCCGCCGGGGCATCTGAACCGCATCATGGGCATCCAGAACATCAAGGGGGCCGGGCTCGACTTCGTCTACCGCTGGCAGGCGTGGGCGGAGGCGTACGCGGCCAGCGAGCGGCTGGTCTCGCCCGAGCCGCAGGCGGCCGCGGAGGGCCTGCGGCGCCTGCACGCCTTCCGCGAGCACGGCGCGTTGACCTACGAGACCGTGCAGGCGGCCGTGGCGGACGCCATGGCCCGCCCCGAGATGCAGAGCGACGTGCGCCACGCCTACCTGTGCGCCATCCGGGACGCGGCCGAGGCGGCGCGCCCGGACCAGGCCGGCGGCGCCGCGGCCGGCGGCGAGCCGCCGGGCCCCTGGCGGCGCGCCCTGGATCTCCTGGAGTCCTTCCTCGATGCCGGGGACGCCGTGCGCCGGCGGCGGGTGGCCGAGCGCGTCTACCGCGACATGGTCGCCGAGCGGATCAGCTATGAGCGCGCCAGCCGCGTCCTGCACGACCTGACCAAGCGCCAGGAGGGCGGCTGGCTGTACCGGGCCGCGGCGCAGCGCTGGCAGCGGTGGACCGGCCGCGCGGACCCGCCAGCCGGCGGACGGTGATGCCGGGGAGCCGCGCCCCCTCGGGGGCTAGCCGCGCCGGCGCAGCGTGTCCTCGGCCGCCCTGGACAGGGGCACGAGGTCCTCCGGGCCCAGGGCGCCCGGCCCGGCGTGGCCCATGGCCCGCAGATAGTCCGCCAGCATGCCCTGCAGCCCGGTGAAGAAGCGCGCCACCTGCTGCCCGGCCTGGTCCACGTCCAGCCGGGCGCGCAGCCGCGCGTCCTGGGTGGCGATGCCGACCGGGCAGTGCCCGCTGTTGCAGGCGCGGTAGTACTCGCAGCCCAGGGCGAAGAGGGAGGCGGTGGCCAGGGCGCAGGCATCGGCGCCCAGGGCCAGGGCCTTGGTCACGTCGGCGGGCGTGCGCAGGCCGCCGGCCGCTACCAGGCTGACCGGCCGGTTGCCGGGGTCGGCGTTGTGGGCGGCGACCAGGCGCCGCGCCTCGGGCAGGGCCTGTATCAGCGGCATGCCCACCTGGTCGCGGACGTGGACCGGGGCGGCGCCCGTGCCGCCCCCGAAGCCGTCGACGGTGATGTAGTCGGGCGCCAGCGCCAGCGCCGCGGCCGTGTCCGCGGTGATCCGGTTGGCGGCGATCTTGATGCCCACCGGGCGGCCCGGGAAGCGCTCCCGGATCTCGGCGATGCGCTCGCCCAGGGCGGAGGCCGTGTCGATATCGGGGAAGCGCGCCGGCGACCGGGCGGCCTTGCCGGGTGCCACCCCCCGGACCTCGGCGATCTCCTCGGTCAGCTTGCCCGCCGGCAGCTCACCGCCCAGGCCGGGCTTGGCGGATTGCCCGAGCTTGATCTCGAAGGCGTCGGCCCGGGCCATGCTCGCCTCCTGCCAGCCGAAGTACCCGCTGGCCATCTCCAGGATGTAGGTGCCGGCGGCGTCCCGCTCGGCGGGCAGCATGCCGCCCTCGCCGGAGCCGATGGCGACCCCGGCCTCCGCCGCGCCCCGGGCGAGGGCGATCTTCGCCTCCCGCGACAGGGCGCCGAAGGACATGTGGGAGACGAAGGCGGGCACCGCCAGGGCCAGGGGGCGGTCAGCGCCCGGCGCCAGGGTCGTCGAGGTGTCGACCGGCTCCTCGGCGAGCCGGGGCATCGGGTCCAGCTGGGCCGCCGCCAGCTGGAGATGGGACCAGTCGAGCCGGCTGGGCAGGGGGTCCGGATCCGCGCCCATGGCCTCGACCAGGGGTGGCTTGCCCTTGGCCAGGCGCCGGACCGCGTCGTGGCCGCGATCCCCGCTGTGATCCCAGCGCCGCCAGCGGCCCTGGTAGCCGGCGAAGGTCTCCTCGGGCAGGGGCGGGACCGCGGCGGCGTCCACCTGGACCTGGCCGCCCTCGGTCAGCCGGACCGGATAGGTGGCGACGCCGTCGTGGGGGTTGTAGGGGGAGATCCCGGTCGCCAGGTCGAAGTCCCACCAGTGCAGCGGGCAGATCGCCTTGCCGCCGTGGCACCGCCCGGTGGAGAGCTGGCCCTCGCGGTGGGGGCAGCGATCGTCCAGGGCGAAGACCTGCTGGCCCTCGCGGAACAGGGCTACGGGGCGGCTATTCACGAAGACCTCGTGACCGGCCCGCTCGGGTAGGTCGTCGAGGTCGCAGACCGTTTGCCAATCGGGCATGGCCAGGCGTCTCCGTTCGTCGGGTTTTCCAGGGTAGGCGACAGGGCTCTACGCCCAAGCTAGCAGACCTGGGCCGACGGGGAAGCCCCGCTCCGGTGTTCCCGCTACGTAACCACGCATATCCGATCCTCCCGGTGTGCTCTATCTTGAAGGGTAAGCAGTGGCGCAGTGCGTTCCTGCGGGAGCCTGCCGCTGCTCGTCATTTGTGCGACGCGTCGGCGGAAGGGGAGATATCCATGACGGGACGGACCATGATGGGCGACGGGAGCTTAGCTCAGCTGGTGGGAAACAGCCACTGGCTGCTGCGCATCGCCTGGGCGGCGGTGTTCCTGCACATGGGTGTATCGAAGTTCCTCGGTGGCGGCATCAGTGGCTTCGCCGAGATGATGGGACTGCCGATCGCAGTTGCCTTGCTGGTGGCCCTGGGTGAGCTGGCAGCGGGTGTCCTGGTCCCTGCTGGAGCCTGGCTCGGTAATCGGCTCGGGGAATGGGTGACCCGGCTCGGGGCTCTGGCCGGCATCCCCATCCTGATCGGCGCGATCGTCATGGTCCATTGGGGTCAGTGGCACTTCGCGGCGTCGGAGAGCCACCCCATGGGTGGCATGGCTTTCCAGGTTACGCTCCTGCTGCTGGGGATCTATATCCTCATCCGTGGCAACGACCTCTAGGCGAACGGGAGGAGCTTCCAGGCCTTCTCAACAGGCCCCCCGTTCTCCGGATAGGAGCGCCCTCAAGGCGCGCCCGGTCCCGTTCCCTGGGCCGGGGCCGGGCGGGCCGCCTCGCCGGCGGGGGCGGCTAGGCCAGCGCCGCTGCCGCGTCCCGCTCCGGCTCGCTGCCGGTCAGGCGCAGGTCGTAGCGCTCCTGCAGCAGCCGGAAGAGGTTGTCGCTGAGGAACGCCGGCGGGTTGGGGCCGAGGTGGATGCCGCGCACGTCCAGGCTCAGCAGGGTGAGCAGCACCGCCACCGCCTTCTGCTCGAACCAGCTGATGACCAGGGTCAGCGGCAGCTCGTTGACGCTGCAGTCCAGCGCCTCGGCCAGGGCGGTGGCCACGCGGATGGCGCCGTAGGCGTCGTTGCACTGGCCCATATCCAGCAGCCGCGGGAAGCCGAGGTGCGTCCCGAACGCCTGGTCGCGGATGCGGAACTTGCCGCAGCCGAGGGTGAGCACGAAGCTGTCCGCCGGCGTGGCGGCGGCGTAGTCGCGGAAGTAGTCGCGGCTCTTGTGGGCGCCGTCGCAGCCGCCGATGAGGTAGAACTGGCTGATCTGCCCCTGCTGGTAGGCGTCGAGCAGGGTCCCGGCGTGCTGCAGGATGACGCTGTGGTGGAAGCCCACCGTCGACTCGCCCTCGATGGCCTGCTCGCACGGTGCGCAGCGGCGGGCCGTGTCGATGAGCTCGGCGAAGTCGCCGTCCTCGGGGATGCGGCGCGCCTCGCTTACCGCCGTCGCCCGGGTGGTGAATAGCCGGTCGGCGTAGCGGCTCGTCGGCGGCACCACGCAGTTGGTGGTGACCAGCACCGGCCCGGGGAAGTCCCGGAATTCCCGCTTCTGCTCGTGCCAGGCGCCGCCGTAGTGGCCGGCGAGGTTGGGGTGCCGGTGCAGGCTCGGGTACATGTGGGCGGGCAGCATCTCGCCGTGGGTGTAGACCCGGATGTCCGTCCCCTCGACCTGCTGGAGGAGCTGCCAGAGATCGAGCAGGTCGTGGCCGCTGACGAGGATGCCGGGGCCCGCCTCGGTGCCCTCCTGGACGGTGGCCGGCTCCGGGGCGCCGAAGGTCTCGACGTGGGCCCGGTCGAGCAGCTCCATGACCCGCAGGTTCACCTGCCCGCAGCGCAGGCACAGCTCGAGCAGCGTGTCGAGGTCGAAGTTGACGTTGGTCATGGTGGCGAGCAGCGCCTCCTCCATGAACGCCGCCACCTCCGGGTCGTGGTAGCCGAGCCGGCGGGCGTGGTGGGCGTAGGCCGCCATCCCCTTGAGCCCGTAGAGCAGCAGCTCCTGGGCGGAGTGGATGTCCTCGTCCTTGCCGCAGGCACCGGGGGACTGATCGCACGCCTCCTGGTGCCGGACCTGCTCACACTGGTTGCAGTACATCGCGGGCGCCTCCTCGACGGCTTAAAACGTGTATCGCCAATACATCGAATCGTGCCGCCGCGCCGGTGCGCGGTCAATCCCCGGGGCGGGCCCGAGGCGCGCGTTGCGGGCGTGCCGGCGTGGCCGCCTCGTTGATACGATGGCGCCAGCTCACCCGGATGGCATCGTCGGCGCACGTGCCGATCGCGGCTGAGCGGCTCGACCACGGCTGGTCCTCGGAGCGATCGACCCAGGAGCGTCATGACCCTCCACCTCCTCCACACCGCCGACTGGCAGATCGGCAAAGGCTTCGGGCAGATCCCTGGCGACGACGGCGCCGCCCTGCGCAATCAGCGTCTGGAAACCGTGAGCGCCCTGGCGGAGCTGGCCCGAGAGGAAGCGGTGGACGCCGTGCTGGTGGCCGGGGACGTGTTCGATGCCCAGTCGGTGGGGGATCGCACCATCCGCCAGGTCTTCGAGCGGCTTCGCGCCTTCCCCGGCCCTTGGGTGCTGCTGCCCGGAAACCACGATGCCGCCGTGGCCGAAAGCGTCTGGGACCGGGCCGAGCATCTGGGGGCGGTGCCGGAGCACGTCCACCTCGCGACCGCGCCCGCCCCCGTCCGCCTGGATGAGGCCGGCCTGGCCGTCCTGCCGGGGCCTTTGCAGCGGCGCCACGAGCCCGCTGATGTGACGGCCTGGTTCGACGAGGCCGAGATTCCCGCCGGCTACACCCCCGTGGGCCTGGCCCACGGTAGCGTCACCGGCTTCCTGCCCGCCGAGGCGGACGCAGCCAACCCCATCGCCCACGACCGCGCCACCACCGCGGGCCTAGCCTACCTCGCCCTGGGCGACTGGCACGGCACCCTGCAAGTCAACGAGCGCACCTGGTACGCCGGCACCCCGGAGACGGACCGCTTCACTAGCACCAATCCCGGTCACGCCCTGCTGGTGACCCTGCCCGACGACGGCGGGGCACCCACGGTGGCGACCCGGGCTACCACCCGTTACCGCTGGCACAGCCTGAGCCAGACGCTGCACGAGTCGGCCGATGTGACGGCCCTGGCCGACCGGCTGGCCGCCCTGGGCGAGCCCGCCCCCGACCAGGTGGTGGACCTCACCCTCCACGGCGCCCTGACCCTCGACGACAAGGCCGCCCTGGACGAGACCATTGAATCCTGGCGGGGGCGTCTGCGGCATCTGCGGGTGGATGACACCGAGCTGACCACCCGCGCCACGGAAGCCGACCTGGCGGCCCTCAATGGCGCCGGCTTCGTCGCCACCGCCGCCGAGCGCCTGCGGCAGGGGGCCGAGGCGGGCGAGGGCGCGGACGCCACGGCCCTGGAGATGCTCGTGGCCGCTTACCGCCGCCACGGGGAGGGCTGAGGCATGCAGCTCCAGCGCATCCGCGTCACCCAATTCCGCAAGCTTACCGGCCCCGTGGAGATCGGCGATCTGCCGGCGGGCCTCGCCGTTATCGGCGGGGCCAACGAGGAGGGCAAATCCACCCTCCTGGAAGCCATCCGCGCCGTCCTGTTCGAGAAGCACGGCCTGGGCGGTGAGGCTGCCCGTGCCATGCAGCCCCTGGGCGCCGCCGTGGCGCCCGAGGTGGCGCTGGATTTCACCGTCGACGGCACGGAATACCGCCTGTGGAAGCGCTTCGTGAGCAAGGCGGCGGCGGAGCTGCGCGGGGCGGGGCAGACCTGGGCCGACGACGCGGCCGAGGATCAGCTCCAGGCCCTGCTCGGCTTCGAGCGACCGGGCAAGGGGCGCAGCAAGGTGGAGCATCACGGCCTGTGGGGCCTGTTGTGGGTATCCCAGGGGGAGACCTTCGAAGCGGTGCACCCCAACGCCACCGCCCGGGATTCCCTCGCCGGGGTCCTGGATTCGGAAGTGGGCGAAGTCCTGGGTGGCGACGTTGGCCCCCGGCTGCTCCAGCACTTCACCGACCAGCGCGACCGGTTCTGGACCAAGACCGGCAAGCCCCGGGGCGATCTGAAGGCGGCCCGCGAGGCCCACGAGCAGGCGCGCCAGGCGCGGGCGGACGCGGAGAAGAAGCTCGCCGAGGAGGACGGGCGCCGCGACCGGCTCGCCCAGGTGGACGGGGAGCTGGCCCGCATGCGCCAGGACGGGGTGGTGGCCGACCTGGAGGCCCGCCTGCAGGAGGCCGAGGCCCGCCAGGAGGAACTGGCCAAGCGGCAACAGGCCGTCCGCGACGCCGAGCAGCACGCCAAGCTCGCCGCCACCGAACGGGCCCAGGCCCAGAGCCAATGGCAGAGCCGCAAGGAATTGCGCGATGCCGTCGCCGAGCTGGCGAAGCAAGAGACCGAGCACACCGAAACCGTCGCCGCCCGGCAGGGCGAGGCCGAACAGGCCGTGGCCGAACGGGACCGATTGGCCCAGGCCCTGGAAGAGGCCGACGGGGCCCTGGCGCGGCTCCGCGAACGCGAGCGCCATCTCGACGGCCTGCGCCGCCGCAAGACCGTCCAGGATGAGCGCAGCCGGGTCGCCGACACCCTGGCCAAGGCCACTGCCGCGGAGACGGCCGTGCGCGAAGCGCGCAAGGCCGCCGGCGCCCTCGCCGTCACGGACAAGGCCGTCCAGGACTTGCGCCGCCGGGAACAAATCCTCGCCGAGGCGGAGGCCCGACTACAGGGGGCGGCCACCCAGATCCGGCTCGACGTCAACGTGGGCCATCAGGTCACCGGCGAGGCCCAGGCCGATGACGTTGGCTATCGCGTCACCGGCGAGGCCGAAGTGGCTCTGGACGGGGTAGGGCGCATCCAGGTGCAGGCGGGTGGGGCCGAGCTGCCGGAGCAAAAGGAGCAGGCGCGCCGGGCCCGCCGGGAGCGGGATGCCGCGCTCGCCGAATTGGGGGTGGCTACCCTGGCCGAGGCCGAGGACCAGCTCGACCGCAAGCAAGCCTTTGAGAAGGAAGCCGACAACCAGGCCCAGCGGCTCGCCGCCCTCGCCCCCGAGGAAGCGGGCGGGACGCCGGGTCTGCGCGAGCGTCTGGACCAGCTCGACGCCGAGCTGGAAGGCCTGCCGGCGCCCGCGGACGATGACCCGGTCGGAGAGAATCTGGCGGCGGCGTGCGACGGGGCCCGCCAGGAACGGGAGGCGGCCGAGGCGACCCGCAAGCAGGCCCAGCAGGCCTTTGATGCCCAGCAAAAAGCGGCCCAGGAGGCCGAGACCCGGCTCACCCAGGCCCGCACCCGGCTGGAAGAGCTCCAGCGCAACCGGGAGCGGCAGCAGCGCCAGCTAGAAGACGCACGCGCCGAGGCCGACGACGACACCCTCGCCCGGGCCCTGCACGACAAACAGGGCCAGGAAGAGGCCGCCGCGGCCTCCGCCCGGCAGGCCCGGGAAGCCCTTGAGGCCCTGGACCCCGACGACATTGAGATGGCCGTGACCAACGCCCGCGCCGCCGTGGCTAAGGCCAAAGAGCGCGAGGAAACCCTGGAACGGGAGGCGGACGGCCTGCGTCGGGTCCTGCGCGAGACCGGGGCGGAAGGCCTCAGCGAGGAGGTGGCCGACCTCGCCCGCGAGGAAGAAGCCGCCGGGCGACAGGCCGCCGCCGTGGAACGGGAAGCGGCGGCCGTCTGGCGGGCCGCCGAAGTGCTGGAAGAGGCCGCCCGCGAAGCCCGCCAGGCCTACCTCGCCCCCCTGAACCGCCACCTGATCCCCTACCTGCGCTACCTGTTCCCCGACGCCGAGCCGGTGCTGTCCGACACCCTGGAGGTTCAGGGCCTCCAGCGGGCCGGCCAGGAAGAGAGCTTTACCCAGCTCAGCATCGGCGCTCGCGAGCAGGTGGCAGTGCTCACCCGCCTCGCCTTTGCCGACCTCCTGGCCGAGTCCGGCGGCGAGGCGCCGCCGGTGATCCTCGACGACGCTCTGGTCTACGCCGACCAGGAGCGTTTCGAGACCATGAAGCACCTCCTGGCCCGCTCCGCCCAGAAGCACCAGGTCTTGGTGCTGACCTGCCGGCCCATGGATTATCTGTCGTTGGGGGCGTCAGAATTCCGAGTGGGGGACCTCGGTTGAATCCCTTGGCGGGAATTTTGAGGGGCAAGATCAAGGAAGAGGAAAAGCGCCACTTTGGGGTTACCGAAAAGTGATATGAAGGCCTTATTGGGACAATTTTTCTTTATACAAAACCAAAGGTTTTAATTTATGCAAGGGCCTTGGTTGGTTGTCTTGGGGGAAGCCCTGACCAGTTGGTCGGGGATTATTACGGTAGCTCTACTAATCGTCGGCTTTGCTCTTTTCCATGCTGTTCGATTCCTTCGGGCCATTCGGCCCAGGATTGCCCATGTAGCGTCAGCCTGTGAACAGCTAGAGGCCTCCGAGGGGGGAAGCGGGTTTCGCCGCCAATTTCTATGACATTGACGAATCCCTGCGTGCGAACCCTTATATGAAGCACGCTTGGCGGGAGTTTTCGGAAACCTTGCTCTTCCCAGGTATTGAAGATGATGCCGAGAGGATCCGGAATACTGAAAAACCAACGGGATTTTTTAATCGCAATTCCTTGCTGGGCGGGTTGAATGTTCGTTTTTACAATGCTCTACCGAACATTCTTACCGGCAGCGGCATCATGTTCACCTTTATCGGCTTGGTAGCCGGGATTGGTTTGGCTAGCCAGGGATTAGCCTCTGAGGACATATCCAAGCAGCATGAAGCCCTCCAACAACTCCTTGGCGGGGCGGCGCTTGCCTTTTTCACCTCAATTGTTGGTCTTTTTACCTCTATTAGTTTTTCTTGGTTTGAAAAGCATTATATTCATGACTTCGATAAGCAATGCGCCCGATGGAACCGGGGGTTGGATGAGCGTCTGGAGCGGGTAACGCCAGAGCATTTGCATCAGGAAAGCCTTAACACCGCCCGCCAGCAGACTCGGGTCATGGAAGGCTTCACGGAGCAGCTAGCTTTTCAAATTTCCAAGGCGGTTGACGAAAAAGTTACCCAGCCTATGGGGCCCATGCTTGAGCGGGTTATCGAGGCGGTAGAAGGGCTTCGGCAGGATCGGGAAAGCTCCAATGAAGCGGTTCTGCAGGAGTTGGTGGAACGGTTCTCGGAATCCGTCACGGGGGCGGCGGGGACTGAGCTGCAACAGCTTGGGGACACTCTCGGGCAGCTTAACCAGGGTTTGCAGGAGCAGATTGAGACCGCTGAGCAACGCCACCGGGAAACCGAAGAAGCCTCGGCAAAGGCCATGCAGGAGATGCAGCAGGTTTTCAACGATGGGGTTTCTCAGCTTCAACAGACCATGGACGGTTTTAACCAGACCCTGGAGTCGGTGAAGCAGCTGAACGCGGATTCCAGCGCCATCGCGGACAAACTCCAACAGATGCTGGAGGGGGTGAACGAAAGCCAACGGGCGCTAGCGGATACAGCACAGCTTTTTCAAGAAACGGCGAAACAGTTTGGAGAGACTAGCGAAACCTTGGATGAAGTCGGTCACCAGATCGACTCCGGGACCAGTGCCATGGTGCAGGCGGTGGATGAAATTAAGCAGGTACAGGAGCAGGTTCGAAATAGTTGGGAGGCGTACCAGGAGCGATTCGAGCAGGTCGATCAATCCCTGGCTCGAACTTTCCAGGAGATCGATGAGGGGCTATCCCGTTACACCCAGTCGGTTCAGGAGTTCGTCCAGGGGCTGGATCGCCATACCAGCGACATTGTCGGCCATCTGAGTGGCGCCGTATCTGAGCTCAAAGAGTCTGTGGAAGAGCTCTCCGAAGCTAACAGTAAGGCTGACTGATGGCGGAAGAAGAAGACCATGCTTTGGAGGAGGATAGCGCCGGTTACCTCATGTCCGTGAGCGACATGATGGCCGGACTGCTGTTTATTTTTATCGTCACCCTTACTGCTTTCATCATCAGTTTCCAGGCGGCCCGCAACGAGTTCCAGCAGGCCCATAGCCAAGCTGAGCAAGCTCGCCAGAAAGCCCAGACTGCTATTGGGCAGTTGACGGATGCTCAGCTCATGCGTGAGCAGATGCTGCAGGAAATACAGCAGACCCTGAAAGATGAATATGGGGTCCGAGTAAAGGTGGAAACGGAGCACGGGATCCTTCGCCTCACCGAAAAGGCCTTAACCTTTCCTTCAGGGAAGGCGAAGCTCCCCCCCAAAGAACTGGAACGGCTTCAGGTAATTGCTGGCGTACTTTCCCAGGTTGTTCCCTGCTATGCAGCGAATCCCCCCGAGGGGTGTGATTCGGCAAAAGAAGGGGAGCTTGAGGCCGCCTTCATTGAGGGGCATACGGACAATATGGGAGTCCATCCCCAGTCTCGGTATGAGGACAATTTGGAATTGTCCACCGCCCGGGCGGCTTTTACTTATCGACAGCTGATTGATTTCAATCCCAAGCTGGAAAACTTGGAAAATGGGAAGGGGCAGCCCATATTCAGCGTCAGCGGATACGGGTCCGGTCGGCCGGTCAACCCTCATGCCTCCCCGACGAACGATCCAGCCAACCGCAGGATCGATTTGCGCTTCATTATGGCGCCGCCGTCTTTGGAAAATAACGAGGTGGTCCGGGACCTTAAAGAGCACGGGGCGGATTGATGGTAGGTCTTCGTGACACGCTCCGTGAACGCCAGGTTCTTCAGGCTTTCCATCGGGATCTTCCTGAGACTCCTCAGCTAGCCCAAGCCGCTGAACGGGTAAAACGGGAGCTAGGGGAGGTGAAGGTCCAAGAGCCGGATACCTACAGCTTGGAAAAGACCTATCGGGCGTTCAAGGCTGCCACCCGTTCTCCCGACTCTGTAACCCATCTGGCCTCCAAGCATATTCGGCGGGCTCCCTGGATCCTTTTCCAACCGCAGGAAGAGGACGTCCAACCTTTAGCTGCTAACCCCCAGTTATTAAATGCCTACCTAAAGCGAGTGCGCGAATCTGCCACCGGCAGCACCATTAGCACTCTCGCTTATTGTTTTCTGTACTTTTACCCGACCGAGTATCCGTTTTTTGAGGCCGTACGCCAGGCCCTTCAAGAGTTGGTGAACGGTTCCCGAAGCCCACAGGCCAGGCGGTTTTCCCAATGCGATAACCAGGTAGGGCTGTTTGACCAGCAAGGTCCTCACATCCTGGCTGACCAGGTTATGGAAACCGACCGCAGTTCCGGGGCGGTTCTCGCAGATTTTTGCCTGGCGGGGGCCCTGAGCACCCATGGTTTTGCCCGCCACAGCTACACCTTGGCGGTTTCTCAAGTGCATGCGCATCTGGCGAACCAAAATGCGGAGGCCCGTCCGCTGGAGCAGCTTATAGCTTGGTCGATGGATGAGTCCGATGAGAAAGGCGCTCTCCGCTTCCCGGCGCTCAGGACGGAATTGGCTGAGGCGTTGCTTCTCCCCTTCGCCCAAGCCAATCCGAGGCCAGAAATTCAGCAATCCATTAAAGGGTTTTTTCTTGACCACTACGGAGATCCGCGGCTCTCCAAGCCTATGTGGCAGGGGGTGGACCGAGATGCAGTGGCGGTCATGTACCGGTGGTTGGTTCAGTCCACCCTGGAGGACTTCTTCCGGTTCCTGGACCACGTGGCCAGCTTTGACCGAGAAGCGGATCGGCACTGGACCTATCGCCGGGCCTTTTGGACGGCCTATTTTGAGGCCGGCCTCATTGAGGAAGCGTGGGTCGCTTTTGGCCCGGATGCATGGCGTGAGGCCAAGCGCCGGCTCAAGGATATGGGCCAGGATTACGCCGAGCTCCAGGCCGGGAGCAACGTAAAGGCCAATCACGCCGTCCTATTGCTGCGGATTGGGGGCATGGTGGTTACCGAGTGGAGCCATATGGGCAAATATCGGGTTTGGCATGCTGAAAACAACCAAGCCCCCCGCTTTTACCAGCGCCAGTATCGAAGAAATCAACTTGTGGGGAACCCGGATTTCGAGGGGAGCCATCAGGGATCCGAATCGGGAGGCTGGCAGCGCAATTTGTCCTCGCATATCCGACAGCAGACCGGATTTTCCATCCCTTTTAGGGAGCTAATGCCTCGATGAGCCAGGGAGAGCTGCACTGGGAGGTTGATGAATCAGGCTACCGTTTTTGGTGCCAAGCTTCGGACGGGCGGCTGCTCCCTTTCCAAGCGTGGGGGCGCCATTCTGTTCGGACCCCGAATGGAGCTGGCTCTGTTGGTCCCCTTGTGGCGGTTACCGAGGATGGTCTGGCAGAGCTGAATGACAGTCAGGATATCCTTTCCCTGAGCCATGATCAGTTGGCTCGGTTTTCTGATCTTGCTGCCCGGCAGATAGGGCTGCCGAGTGCCGCCCCTTACCGCCTTCGGATTCAGGGTGAAGGAATTCTCAGTCAACCCGGGTTCCGCTTTCAGTGGCAGCCCATCCGCACGGATGGCCGGCCCGCCATGGGGCTTAAACGAACTGGAACGCTCGTTAGACAGGGCGCAAATCAATATTTGCTTCTGGATCCCCTGTACCGGCTGATCGAAGGGATGGAGGCCTACAACCACCTCCCGCCGGATGACCTGGACAGCCGGTTCTTGCGTTGGGCTGAGCTCAAGGAGCTGCTGCCGGAGGACGCGGATGTCTCCGACCAGCTCCGCACGATGCATATCGCCCGGGCGGATACCTTGTCCCTGGATTTGAAGGGGATGGACGACTTCGATCCCGTGTTATTGACCAAGGACCAAACCGGTGAGGGCTTCGAAGACGGGGAGGAAGAGGAGCCCGACCCGGTTCTCCCAGAAACCCCTCAGCGGGATTTTGCCGAGCGCTTCCGGGAGCTTCCCCGCGCCCATCAACGTTACGCCCTGTCAGGCAACTGGTACGTGGTGGTTCCGGAGCCAGTCCAGAAAGCCCTCCAAGTCGTGCGGGATGTCCAGAAGGGTTCGCCGCAGGAGCGCAGCGCGTTTATCGCCAATCCCCAGGGCGCCCTACGTGAGCGCCTTGGCAACGAGCTGGGCTCCGAAGAGCTGGAATCCCTTTTCCACGAGACCCCCCTCTTCGTCAGCGAGCGCGTTAAGTACCTAGGGGAATGGAAGCCCAAGGCCCGGGCATTCACGGTACCCAGTGATCAGGCCTGGTTTCCACCGGAAGAGCTGATCCTGGGGGTGCCCACCCGTAACCAGTTTTACCAGGTGGAGGCGCAGGATCTGCCCGAGGTGGTCGAGCAGATCCAGCAGGCCCAAGAGGAGGGCTGGTCCACTATCGAGTACAAGGGCCAAACCATCCAGGCGGATGAGGAAACCCTGGCGGCCTTCCAGCAGGTAGCCCCCAAAGTCAAGCCCGCCGAGGGCAGCCAGGAAAAGGCCCAAAATGCCTCTCAAGAAAAGTCTGGAGCGGAAGAGGCGGGAAGCCATTTGGTCCCCGTCATCGACGACAACCTCGATGTGGTTGGCTATCAGTCGCGGGCTCGTCCGGCGCAGGGCCAGGTAGGCGGACTGCCGGCCGCTCTCGGCAACGTTCAGCTTTTCCCTCATCAGCAGGAAGGCCTGGAATGGCTCCAGCGCCACTGGGTGAGTGGCTCTCCAGGCGGGCTTTTGGCCGATGATATGGGCCTCGGCAAGACCATACAGGCCTTGGGATTCATGGCCTGGGTCCAGGAGCAGATGGAGAATGGCTCCCACCCTGACAAGCCGTTTTTGGTGGTGGCCCCGACGGGCCTGTTGCGAAATTGGGAGGCGGAAGCCGAAAAGCACCTTAAGGGGGCTGGCCTGGGGCCGCTGTTTCGGGCCTACGGACGGGATTTAAAGCAGCTGAAAGATAGGACCAGCCGGGAACGGCGTAATGAGTTAGAGCAGATGGGGTGGGTGCTGACCACCTACGAAACCTTGCGGGATCGCTACGACTATTTCCTCGATATCGACTGGGCAGTGATCGTCTTTGACGAGGTGCAAAAGATCAAAAATCCCGGCACGCGGGGGACGGACATTGCCAAATCAGTGGGGGGCGATCTCGGCCTGGCCCTGACGGGGACGCCCGTAGAGAACAGCCTGACCGAGCTGTGGTGCATCGTGGACGCCATTCACCCCGGCTTCTTGGGGGCTCAGAAAGACTTCGAAAAGCGGTATGAAAAGCCCGCCCAAGAGGATCCTGAGGCTGCGCGGACGGTCAAGGATCTGCTCGAGGCCGAACAGGATGGGATGCCGCCCAAGTTGCTTCGCCGGATGAAAGAGGACCACCTTAAGGGGCTCCCCGAAAAGCGCGAGCATGTGCTCGAGGAAACCATGCCGGACCCCCAAGCCGAGGCCTACAAGGCCGTATTGGCCACGGCAACGGCCAACCAAGGCGGCAAAGGCTCTGCGCTGGAAGCCCTGCATCATATGCGCAAAACCTCCCTGGTGCCTGGTGACTTGGCCGATTCTGGACTGACCGATGATCTCGTGGAGAGCTCGGCCCGGCTAAAAGAGGCCGTCCGAATTTTGGACGAGATCCATGCTCGCGGGGAGAAGGCCCTTGTTTTCCTGGAGTTCCTGGATATCCAGGCCGCCCTCCTGGATTATCTGCAGCGCCGCTATGAGATGCCGAATCCGCCGCAACGTATCAGCGGCCAAGCTAACACCACCCAGCGCCAGTCGCAGGTGGAGGCTTTCCAGACCTCTCCGGCAGGGGAATTCCAGGTCATGCTGCTGTCACCCAAGGCCGGCGGCGTTGGGATTACCCTCACTGCTGCTAACCATGTGATCCATCTGTCCCGCTGGTGGAATCCGGCGGTGGAGGACCAATGTACCGATCGAGCCCTGCGCATCGGGCAGGAACAGGAGGTTCATGTGTATTACCCGTTGGCGGTCCACCCCGAGTTCGAGGACCACAGCTTTGACCTGAACCTCCATCGCCTGCTGACCAAAAAGCGTGAGCTGAGCCGGGCCGTACTTGCCCCCGTGGGCTTTAGTAAGGAGGATCAAGCCAGCTTGCTCGAAGGTTCAATATGAAAAATCGTTCATCTTATGAAACCTGAAAATTTTGCACGCTTGGCAATAACGGTCTGGGATTGGGCAGACCCTAATAGGAGTGAGCTGGATGCTTAAAACCGTCAAAGACGCTTGCGAGTTGGAGGAAGGTACTCTCGAATACGGCGTGGCAACCGGGGTCGAGAATCTGACCGAAACCATTAACACTTCCGACGGCGGTCAAGCTTTCTTCCAGCGCAACTACTTGACTCGCGGCATGGAAGAGCTACTGCGGGAGGGGCTTATCCGCTTGGCCGGCGGAACCGACCAAGCGGTATTTCAGCTTGCACAGGCCATGGGTGGCGGAAAGACTCACCTCATGGCGGCCCTAGGTCTATTAGCCAGGCATCCCGAGCGGCGCGCCGAGGTCCTTCCGGAAGATGTTCAGGACCGGGTGGATAACGAAGCCGCCCGGGTGGCTATCTTCGACGGACGGGAAAGCCCAGATGAGTTCCTCTGGGGCTCGCTGGCAAAGCAGCTTGGCACCGATGCAGACCAAGTCATGCGGCCATTCTGGTCTGACGGTCCCAAGCCCCCGGCCAAGGATGACTGGAAGCGAGCGATCGGCGATGAACCGACCCTTACTAACTTTCCGTTAAGTATTGCCATTTGTTACCCTGGCCAGCATGAAGGCGAAACGCAACCACGACACGCGCAAGGTAGACCGCAACGCGATGGCCCCGATCCGTCAGCGTGCGGTCCAGGCGGTTCACGAGGGCCGGCCGGTCGCGGAGGTCGCTGAGACCTTCGGTGTTCACCTGCGGACGCTCTACCGCTGGCTGGAGCGCTACGCCGAGGGCGGCGCGCAGGCGCTGCACTCGCGGCCGAAGTCGGGGCGGCC
>CAJXLI010000002.1 GCA_913055575.1 uncultured Ectothiorhodospiraceae bacterium | reverse complement strand
CAGGAGAAGGACATCGTCTTCGGCGGCGACCCGAAGCTCGACAAGATCCTCGACGAGATCGAGATGCTGTTCCCGCTGAACAACGGCATCACCGTCCAGTCCGAGTGCCCGGTGGGGTTGATCGGCGACGACATCGACTCGGTGGCCAAGCAGAAGAGCGAGCAGCTCGGCAAGCCGGTGGTGCCGGTGCGCTGCGAGGGCTTCCGCGGTGTCTCGCAGTCGCTCGGCCACCACATCGCCAACGACACCATCCGCGACCACGTCCTGAGCCAGCGGGAGCCGAGGCGGGAGGCCGGCCCCTACGACGTGGCCATCCTCGGTGACTACAACATCGGCGGCGACTGCTGGGCCTCGCGCATCCTCCTCGAGGAGATGGGCCTGAACGTCGTGGCCCAGTGGCCGGGTGACTGCACCATCGCCGAGATGGAGAACACCCCGGCCGTGCAGCTCAATCTCCTGCACTGCTACCGCTCGATGAACTACATCAGCGAGTACATGAAGAGCACCTACGGTACGCCGTACCTGGAGTACAACTTCTTCGGCCCCACGAGGATCGCCAATAGCCTGCGGGAGATCGCCTCGTACTTCGACGCGAGCATCCAGGACAACGCCGAGCGCGTGATCGCGGCGCACCAGCCGGAGGTGGATGCGGTCCTCGCCAAGTACCGGCCGCGCCTGGCGGGCAAGCGGGTGATGCTCTACGTCGGCGGGCTGCGCCCACGCCACGTCATCGGCGCCTACGAGGACCTGGGCATGGAGGTCATCGGCACCGGCTACGAGTTCGGCCACGAGGACGACTACGAGCGTACGTATCCGGAGCTCAAGGAGGGGACGCTGATCTACGACGACGCCAGCGCCTACGAGCTGGAGCGCTTCATCGAGCGTCTGCAGCCGGATCTCGTCGGGGCCGGCATCAAGGAGAAGTACGTCTTCCAGAAGATGGGGCTGCCCTTCCGCCAGATGCACTCCTGGGACTACTCCGGCCCGTACCACGGCTACGACGGCTTCGCCATCTTCGCCCGGGATATGGACATGACCGTCAATAACCCGGTCTGGGGCCGCATGACCCCGCCGTGGAAGCGCAGTGGCCCTGCCGAGTCCGAGGCGGCCTGACGCGAGCCAGCGACCCAGCGGGCCGGGCGCCGGCCCGCACCGCGCACAGCGCGCCGACACCACGGCGCGATGGAGGAATACGCCATGAGCCAAGACGCCGAAGCGGTCAAGCCCTGCTACCCGCTTTTCCAGGACGACGCCTACCAGCAGGTCCTGGCCCGCAAGCGCCAGGAGTTCGAGGCGGGCGTGGAGCAGGACCGGATCGACGAGATCTTCCGCTGGACCACGACCGAGGAGTACCAGGAGCTGAACTTCTCCCGCCAGTCGCTGACTGTCGATCCGTCGAAGGTCTGCCAGCCGCTCGGGGCCGTGCTCTGCGCCCTGGGCCTCGAGCGGACGCTCCCCTACGTCCACGGCTCCCAGGGGTGTGTGGCCTATTTCCGCACCTACCTCAATCGCCACTTCAAGGAGCCGGTGGCCTGTGTCTCCGACTCCATGACCGAGGATGCCGCGGTCTTCGGCGGCCACAACAACATGAACGAGGGGCTGAAGAACGCCTACCAGGTCTACCAGCCCGAGGCCATCGCCGTGTCCACCACGTGCATGGCGGAGGTGATCGGCGACGACCTCAACGCCTTCATCGATAACGCCAAGAAAGGCGACTACCTGCCCAGCGAGGTGCCCACGCCCTTCGCCCATACGCCCAGCTTCGTGGGCAGCCACATCCAGGGCTGGGACAACATGTTCGAGGGGATGGCGCGCTATTTCACCATCAACGAGATGGACACCAAGGAGCGCGGCAGCAACGGCAAGCTCAACCTGGTGCCGGGCTTCGAGGGCTACCTGGGCAGCTACCGCTGGATCAAGCGGGCCATGGCGGAGATGGGGGTCGACTACAACCTCCTCTCGGACCCGACGGAGGTCCTGGATACGCCGGCCGACGGCGAGTACCGCATGTACGCCGGCGGCACGCCCCTGGAGACGATGCGGGATGCGCCCAACAGCATCGATACCTTGATGCTCCAGCCCTGGGCGCTGAGCAAGTCCCGGAAGACGGTCAAGCAGACCTGGAAGCACGACAGCCCCGAGACCCCGATCCCCATGGGGCTGGACTGGACCGACGACTTCCTGATGAAGGTCTCGGAGCTGACGGGCCAGCCCATCCCCGAGTCCTTGGCGAAGGAGCGCGGGCGCCTGGTGGATATGATCACCGACTCCCACCAGTGGCTGCACGGCAAGCGCTTCGCCCTGTGGGGCGATCCGGACTTTGTCATGGGCATGACCAAGTTGCTCACGGAGATCGGCGCCGAGCCGCAGCACGTGCTCTGCCACAACGCCAACAAGCGCTGGGGCAAGGCGATGCGGCAGATGCTCGAGGAGACCCCGCAGGGCCAGTCGGCCCAGGTCTACGTGGGCAAGGACCTGTGGCACATGCGCTCGCTGTGCTTCACCGACAAGCCGGATTTCATGATCGGCAACTCCTACGGGAAGTTCATCGAGCGCGACACTCGCTACCTGGGCGAGGCGCATGAGGTGCCGCTGATCCGGCTCGGGTTCCCGATCTTCGACCGGCACCACCTGCACCGCAATAGCATCTGGGGCTACGAGGGCGCGATGTACATCCTGACTACCCTGGTCAATGCGGTGCTCGAGCGCCTGGACGCGGAGACGGGGCACCTGGGTGATACGGACTACAACTTCGACCTGGTCCGCTGAGCGCGGCGCCGACGACGAGGAGGGTCAAGACGATGGCGATGAAGATCGATCCCGAGCTGTGCACCAGCTGCGGCGACTGCGAGCCGGAATGCCCGGAAGCGGCCATCCGGACCAACAAGCTGGGCGTCTACGAGATCATCGCGGACCGCTGCACCGAGTGCGAGGGCCATTTCGAGATGCCCCGCTGCGAGGAGGTCTGCGAGGTCGAGGATTGCGTTGTCCCGGCGGATTGAGCGGGCACGAGGAGGGATAGCCATGAGCGATGAAGCGTTATCGCCGGACCTGGCCCTGCGGGTCGGGTTGGCGGCCCGGGAGCTTCCAGAGGCCGAGGTCCAGCAGCTGGTCCGGATGCTCACCGGCCACCTGGGGGTGCCCCTCACCGCCGAGAAGCTTGCCGGCGTCACCTCCGCCGGGCTGCGCGACGCCGCAGGACGGGACCACCTGGAGGCCGTCAAAGAGGCCCCGGTAGAGCGGCTGGAGGCCGCCTGCCGGGCCCTGCGCGGCGAGGCGGCCGTGGATGCCGATATCCCCGATCCGCATCCCGGCCCGCCGCTGCCGGGCGCTGTCCGGGTGGCTTGCGCCTCCAATAATGGCGGCGCGCTGGACGGCCACTTCGGCTCCTGCACCCGGTTCCTGGTCTACGAGGTCAGCCCCGAGGGGACCCGGCTGGCCGAGGTACGGCCGGTGGCCGAGGCGGTGACCGACGCCGGTGACCGCCGGGAGGACAAGAACCGAGCCCGGGTGACCCTGATCGCCGACTGCCAGCTGCTCTACGTCTGCTCCATCGGCGCGCCGGCGGCGGCCAAGGTGGTCAACGCCGGCGTCTTCCCGATGAAGGTCCCCGACGGGGGCGATGCCGCCGAGCAGATGGACCAGCTCTCTACGGCGCTGGCGAGCCAGCCGCCGCCGTGGCTGGCGAGGGTCATGGAGCGGGACGGTGCGAGCCAGGCCGGGACGCACTGAGCCCCGGCCCCAGGGACCGAGGCCAGCAGGCTCTGCAACGAGCACAGTCGAACGAGGAGCAAACGGACATGGCAAGAGCCCAGGTGACGTTCAAGGATATCGGCCTCACCGTCAGTACGCCGGTGGGGACGCGGGTGATCGAGCTCTCGGAGAAGGTGGGCTCGGGGATCGTCTACGGCTGCCGGGAGGGCGATTGCGGGACCTGCCTGTGCGAGGTGGTGGACGGCGCGGAGAACCTCAGCGCCCCCTCGGAGGTAGAGCGCAAGCTGCTCCACGAGCACTTCGCGGGTCGAGACCAGCGGATCGCCTGCCAGGCCCAGATCCTCGGTGACGTGGCCCTGAAGCCGGCGTGACCGGGAGCCCGGGGCGGTGTCGTGGCGACGCGCCGCAGCACCGTCCCGCCGGCTCCTCTTGGGCCCCTCAGCCGGCCGTTACCGCCGACGTCAGGGCTGAGGCGAGGACGGCCCGGACAGGTTCGGCACCACCCAGACGGACTCGCCGAGCCGCTCCACGATCCGCTCCTGGAGGCCGCCGATGGTCATCCCCGCCAGGGCGCAGCCAGCACAGGCGCCGCTGAGCTCGACGTAGACCCGCCGCCCCTGGATCTCCTTCAGCTGGATATCCCCGCCGTCACTGCGAAAGATCGGTCGAAGCTCGGCGATGGCCTCCTCGACCGCTGTACGCCGCGGGTCGCTGGCGGCTGGCGTCTCGGCCCCGGTCTCGGAGGCGGGGGGCGGCCCGGTGTGCGTTGGCTCGTGCTTGGGGTCCGTCATGCCCGGGCCGCCTCCGGGAAGCGCTCCACGAGGCTGAGCCCGGCGTCGACGAGTCGCTCGCCCCGGTTGGTGAGCTTCTCGGCGCTGGCGAAGCCGAAGCGGTGGACATCGCGGAGGGGCTTGTCGACGGCGACGAGCTTGCCGACTAGGACGAAGGCCCGGCCGAACCCCTCGTGGCTGAGATTGACCACGGGGATCCCCATGAGCCCGGTGCGCGTCTCGAGGCGGGCGGCGACCGCGTTGTAGAAGGTCCGCAGGCGGGTGACCGTCTCGCTATCGGGATCGCTGACCACCGGGATGGCGCGCTTGCGCTCCGGGGTGAGGATGAAGGGATCGAGGAGGGTGGCGTCCTCGTAGTGGTCCCACGCCCCGAAGGTGTCCGTCGCCCGGACCTGGCGGATGAGCTCGCGCATGAAAGGGGTCTCCATAGCCGGATCCTCGGGGTCGAGGACTCGCTTGGCGGCGTCGGTGGCGGGTTGTTCTGCCTCGGGGTGCCACGTCCACATAGCTGTGCCTCCGCTGGTCCAACAAGTTGCCTGAGGCGGGCCCGGGGGCCTCGCGCGGGCTGCGCCATCCCCGGCCGACGCGCCGGGGCCGTCCGCCCTCAAGCGGTCAGGGCGCTGCGGTACCGGGAGCGGTACGGGCGGACGCCGCCGGTATGCTCCCGATGCTCGAGCAGGAGGTTGGCGAGCTCGAAGAGGGTGTCCCGGCTGCCGCGGTAGCCCACCCGCGGCCGGGTATGGAGGCCGACCCGCTCCCAGATGGGGTAGCCGCACTGGAGGATCGGTACGCCCAGGCGCTGCGCTGTCGCCACCGCGTGGCCGCTGCCGAGGAGGAGCTCGACGCCGTCGGCTCGCCCCTGCCGCTCCAGGGTCTCGAGATCGCCCACGTAGACGGTCTCGGTCGGGAGCTCGCTGAGCACCGCGGCTCGGTCCGGTGCGACTGGCGTGGTCACCTCGGCGCCCGTGTCGTAGAGCAGGGTGGCCAGCGCCTTGAGCAGATCGCTCTCCGCCGCGATGCCGACCCGCGTGCCGCTCAGCACGGCGTGGGTGTCGAGCAGGGCGTCCTGGAGCTGGCGGCGGTGGCGGCGGATGCGCTGGGGGGGCTGGTCCCGGCCCGCGATCTCACACAGGGCGGTCACCAGGCGGTCCGTGGCCGGTAGGCCCATCAGGTGGTCGAAGCGGTAGTCCGGCACGCCGGTGCGCTCGCGGAGCCGATCTGCGGCGGCGTGCAGGGAGGCGCCGATGACCAGGGTCGCCGCCGCGTCGCCGCAGCCGGCGAGGGCCTCGACGGGGGTGCCGTCCGTGGTGACCGGGCTGAAGTCCTGCTCGGCCAGGTGGCCGTCCATGGAGGCGCCGAGGTCGGGGATCAGCACCGGCTCCAGGCCGAAGGCCTCGACGAGCTCCGTGACCGCCTCGGCGTCGCCTGGCGACAGGGCGCTTGAGGGCAGCACGTTCACGCGCCTCGGCGCCGAGCCGGGGCGTGTACCCGCTGACTCGGCGCCCGGTACCAGGGCGTCGATCAGGGCCTTGACGGTCTCGGCGTAGCCGCTCTCCAGCGTGCCCAGGAAGTCCGGCGTGTTGACCGCAGCGATCGCCGTTGCCGCGTGCTCCGGGTGCGCCGAGCGGAACGCCCGGACGAGCCGGTGGATGTCCGTGCCCTCCGTCTCGGACAGACCGGTGGTCATCACGGTGATGAGCGCCGGCGCCGACTTCTGGCAGATGGTTGCGAGGGCGCTAGTCACGTTGTCGTCGGCGCCGAGGACCCCGCTCATCGGGTCCACCGCCGAGCTCTGCAGCGGAACGGGCTCGTTGAAGTGGCGGACGAAGTAGACCTTGCCGAAGGCCGTACAGCCCTGTGCACCGTGGAGCAGCGGCATCGCCCCCCGGAAGCCGAGGGTTGCCAGTGTGCCGCCGACGGGCTGGCCGGCCTTCAGCGGATTGACGCTCAGCGCGCTGCTGGATCGCTCGATACGGGCCATGGCGTTGGCTCCCTCCTGTCAGGATGCTGCCGCTTCCCACCACGGGGCCGGCTCCTGTTCCCACGGGGCCGGCTCCCGGACCTGCGGCCAGATAGGGCTATCGATGGTCCGGCACAGCTGCCTCGCGAGCTCGATCATGCCGTCGTAGCCGGCGTAGGCGTGCGGCCGCTCCTGATTGATGTCCAGGAACGGGATGCGCGCCTTGTAGGCCGTGTACATATTCCGTCCACCGGCGATGAGGACGTCGGCGTCGTGGCCGTGGACGGTGTCGATGAGCGTCCGCGGCGCGCCGGAGTCGAGCATGCGGGCGCTATCGCCCATCAGGTCCCGGATGCGCGCCTTGTCCGCCTCCGTGGACTTGGTGGTACCGGTGGCGACGATCTCCATGCCCAGGTCCTGTAGCGCCGAGACCACGGACCAGCTCTTCACGCCGCCGGTATAGAGCAGGGCCCGCCGCCCGCGCAGCCGCTCCCGGTACGGGGCCAGCTCGGCGTCGATGCGCGCCTCCTCGCGCGCGATGAGCCGCTCGGTCCGCTCGCTCAGGTCCGGGTCGCCGATGGACTCGGCGAAGCTGCGCAGCGCCGCCGAGGTGTCCGCGACGCCGTAGAAGCTGCCCTCGAAGTAGGGCGTGCCGTAGCGCTCGTGGCACTGGCGGGCGACGTTCATCAGCGCCTTGGAGCAGACGAGCATGTTGGCCTCGCTGCGGTGGAGGGTCTGCACCTCCTGGAAACGGGCGTCGCCGGAGATGCTCGACAGCAGCCGCAGCCCGAGCTCGTCGAGCAGCGGCAGCACGTTCCAGAACTCGCCGGCGATGTTGAACTCGCCGATCAGGCCGATGTCGTGGATGCGCTGGCCTTGCCCCTCCGGCGGCAACGGCTCGGGCTCCCGGGTGCCGATGACGTGGTTGAGCAACGCCTCGCCGGCGATGCGGTTGCCCAGGTTCTTGCTGCCGTAGAAGCCGGCGCAGTCCACCGGCACCACCGGTGTGCCCCAGTGCTGTGCGGCGCTCTTGCAGATCGCCTCGAGGTCGTCCCCGGTTAGCGCCGGGACGCAGGTGTTGTAGACGAAGACCGCAGCCGGCTCGTAGTCGTCCACGGCCTGCTTGATGGCGTGGAAGAGCCGCTCCTCGCTGCGGCCCATGATGATGTCCTGCTCGCTGAGGTCCGTGGTCATGCCGAAGCGCCACATCGTCGGCCCCGTAGAGCGGGTGCCGCGGTTATCCCAGGAGCTGCCGGCGCAGCTGATGGGGCCGTGGATGATGTGGGCGGCGTCGGCGATGGGCAGCAGGGTGATCTGCGCCCCGTCGAAGGCGCAGCCACCGGCGGCTGCCCCCGGCGTGGCCCGGGCGCAGCCGCCCTTCTGGCCCGGGCTGTGGGGGCAGCCGGGCTCGTCGAGCAGGGCGGCGATCTCTTGGGTGCGCATGGTTACAGCCCCATCGTGGTTCGTGCGTCACTAGGGACCTAGCAAGCGGCGTGCCATGCGCCGGGGGAGGCCCGGCTGCCCGTGCCGCGGGCACGCGCCCGGTCCGCACGCGCCCGCTCCGCACGCGCCCGCTCCGGTAGGCCGCTCCCGGCGCAGGCGGCCCGGGCCGGTGTACGCTCTCGGACACGACGTCGCCCTTGTGTCGGTCTTCCGGCGTCAGGCGCCTGGCTCGCCGGCCCGCGGCCGTGCCTCGCCTGCTCGGGGGGCTGGCGCCAGCGCTCTGACGGCCCGAGGTGATGCCGGTCCTGTCTTGCAGGGTGGGCTCTGTCTTGCAGGGTGTCGCTCGACGTGTCCCAGGGGCGGGTGCGTCATCTTCTGCAATTGCAACTCATTCTCATATGTAGTAGAAATCGCTCTATACCGATCGACGCTATGGATCCCGTCTATAGCTGAAGCGATTCAACGTGGAGGCAGTCATGAAGAGGTTCCACTGGACAGCGCCCCCGGCTGCGCAAGAGGGCCACGCTATCGAGGATGAAGGGGCAGGGAGCGGCGCGGGGAGCGCCGCGAGCCATCCGCTCCACGAGCTCCCGCCGGGGACGCAGGCCGTGGTCCAGGGCATCGACGGCGGCTACAGGAGCCTCGACCGCCTCTCCGCGCTGGGTCTGGTGCCCGGCACCTGCCTGCAGGTCGTCCGCAGCTCCCGGCGCGGGCCGATCCTGGTCCAGGTCCACAACACCCGGGTCGCCGTCGGCCGCGGCCAGGCTGACAAGGTCCGGACTGCGCCGCTCGGGGAGCCGCAGGCCGAGGAGCGGCGATGGCCGTAAGCGAGCCCGACCGCTCCACCGCGGCCGACGAGGCGGGGGCCGCCGCCGAGATCGCCCTGCTCGGCCAGCCCAACGTCGGCAAGAGCACGGTCTTCAATACCCTCACTGGGCTGCGCCAGCACATCGGCAACTGGCCGGGGAAGACCGTCGGGCGCAAGGAGGGGTGGATCGAGCTCGAGGGCCAGCAGCAGCGGCTCGTCGATCTGCCCGGGAGCTACAGCCTCACGGCCGGCTCCGAGGAGGAGCAGATCGTCCGCGACTACCTCCAGCACCAGCAGCCGGAGGTCGTCGTCTTCCTCGCTGACGCCGTCGCCCTCGAGCGCAGCCTGTACCTGCTCAGCGAGGTGCTGGCGCTCCACAAGCGCGTGGTCGTCGGCCTCAACCGCGTGGACGTCGCCCGGCGCCACGGTATCCACGTCGATGCCCAGGCGCTGGCCCGGGCCCTCGGCCTCCCCGTGGTCCCCCTCGTCGCCCGCGACGCCACCGGCATCTCGGAGCTGCTCGCCAGCGTCGAGGCGCTGCGGCGCGCGCCGGAGCGCTGCCAGCCGAGCCCGCCCCAGGTGCGCCCGCGCAGCGCCGCGGCCCTGGCGCGCATCGCCGAGCGGATCCGGCCGGCCGCCCCCGCCCCCTACGACCCGCACTGGCTGGCGCAGAAGCTCCTCGAGGGGGACCCGCAGGTACGCGAGTGGGCCGAGGCGTGGCTCTCGGCGGCGGAGTGGGAGGCCCTCGACGACGAGCTCCACCGCCACGAGGAGGTAGTGCTCGACATCCTCGGCGCCCGCTGCGACTGGGTCCAGTCCATCGTCCAGGCGGCCGTCGAGCGCCCCCGGGCGGGGCAGGCCTCGTGGACCGATCGGCTCGACCGCGTGGCGACCCATAGCGTCGGCGGCCCGCTGCTGCTCCTCGCCCTCCTCGCCGGGGTCCTGGGGCTGACCTTCCAGATCGCCCTGCCCCTGCAGGGCTGGCTCGACGCCACGGTCGTCCAGACGGCGGCTGCGGGGGCCGAGGCGCTGCTCGCCCCGGCACCGGGCTGGGTCTCGGGGCTGGTGGTCGACGGGGTGATCACCGGGGTGGGGACGGTGCTGACCTTCCTGCCTATCCTCGCGATCTTCTTCACGCTCATGGGCCTGCTCGAGGACAGCGGCTACCTCGCCCGGGTCGCCCTCCTCCTCGACCGGCTCATGCACGCCGTGGGCCTGCACGGCAAGAGCGCCCTGCCGCTGACCCTGGGGCTCGGCTGCAACGTCGTCTCGGTGGTGGGCACGCGGATCATCGAGTCGCGCCGCGAGCGGCTGCTGACCATCCTCCTCGCCCCGCTGGTGCCCTGCTCCGCCCGGCTGGCGATCCTGGCGGTGCTGGCGCCGATCTTCTTCGGCGACTGGGCCCTGCTGGCCACCCTCGGGCTGATCGGGCTCAACCTGGCGGTGCTCGCCGGGCTGGGCCTGCTCCTGCACCGGACCGCCCTGCGCGGCGAGAGCAGCGCCTTCCTCATGGAGCTGCCCCTCTACCAGCGCCCGCAGCTGCGCACGACGATGTACCACGTCTACGCCCAGCTCAAGGAGTTCGTGCACAAAGCCGGGACGGTCATCGTGCTCGCCGCCACCGCCGTCTGGGCCCTGTCGAGCTTCCCCGGGCCGGGGATCGAGAGCAGCGCCCTGGCGCAGATCGGGCACTGGATGGCCCCGCTCGGCGACCTGATGGGCCTCGACTGGCGGCTGATCGCCGCGCTGCTGTCGAGCTTCGTCGCCAAGGAGGTGGCGATCTCCACGCTCGGCATCCTCTACGGCCTCGGCGAGGGGGCGCAGGGGCTGGCGGAGGCGCTGCCGGCCGCCGTGGGCCCGGCCTCCGGGCTGGCCTTCCTCACCGTGGCGATGCTCTTCATCCCGTGCATGGCCACGGTCGCCGCCATCCGCCAGGAGACCGGCGGCTGGCGCTGGCCGGCGGTGAGCATCGCCCTGCTGCTCGGGGTCTCCGTGCTCGGCGGGATCGCGGTCTACCAGGGCGCCCTGCTCCTCGGCCTGGGGGGCGGGGCGTGATCCGCCGGGTGCTCGCCGAGCTCCACGCCGCCGGCGGCGCCGTCGACCGGCGGCAGCTGGCGCGGCGGCTGGCGATCTCGCCGTCGATGCTCGAGACCGTGCTCGAGCGCCTCGATGCCGCCGGCTACGTCGAGGGCGTCACAGCGTCGGCCGCGGCGTGCCGGCCGGCGGCGTGCCGCGAGTGCCCCGTCGGCCCGGCGTGCGCGGGCGGCGGGGGCGGCTCGGGGCCGCAGCGGCTGTGGTGCCTGACCGAGGCGGGCCGGCGCGCCGCCGCGCGGCCGGACTAGCCGCGCGGGGCGGTGCCAGGGCTAGCCAGCCAGGGCGAGAGGGGTGTTGACGCGCGCGCAGCAATCCGTAGAATACGCAATCGCAACAACGCAGCGGGTGTAGCTCAGTGGTAGAGCACAACCTTGCCAAGGTTGGGGTCGTGGGTTCGAATCCCATCACCCGCTCCAGTTTCTTTCCCCCTCCGATTCCTTAGCCTCCGGCAGGCCGTTCCAGCGCCTCCTATCCTGCGCGAGCCTGGCAAGCCGAGCCCCGTCGCCAGAGGTCCGGGCGTAGCCCGCCGAGGCCGCAGTGGCGGGCCAGCCGTGGCGGACTATCCCGAGCTTGGCTCGTCGTTGTCCGAGTCACCGTGCGGGGCGCGGACGAAATCGGTGTGGCTGCATGCCGGGCAGGGCGGGATGTGGCCGGCGCGCTCCAGGGTGATGACCCGTCCGCAGGCGATGCACTCGAGCTGGCCCGGGCCCGCGATCTCCCCGGTGTGGTAGAGGCTCGGCTCCCCGGTGGTCACGAAGCCCTCCAGCTCCAGCCGGGTCCGGTCGGCTACCGAGGAGAGGGCCTCCCAGAGCCAGCTCTCGAGCATCTGCACGTCCATGCGCAGCCAGTCGCGCAGGGCGTGCTTGTGGCCTTTGTCGGCGAGCCAGGCGCCGGCCTCGTGCATATCCCGCTGCAGCGCCTGGGCGACGCGCTCGGCCTCCTCGGCGGCGAGCTCGCCGTTGTCGACCATGCGCTGCTTGATCCCCGCCAGCGCCTCCTCCAGGCGCGGGCCACCGTCCTCGGTGTCGGCGATGGCCTCGCGTAGCCGCTTGAGCATGCGCTCGTAGGCGGCGGTAAGGTGGCTCTCCTCGTGCTCGGAGCCGTGGTTCTCGATCATGGGGCCTCCCGTGGGGCGTGTCAGGGTTGATCCAGCGCTCCCAGCCTACAAGTTACAACCTCCGGACCGCATTGTGCAGGCGGATCGCCCTGCGGCTACCGGCCGTCTGGCCCGGCATCGCCGGGCCCGGGCCCTGGCAGGGCAGGGAGCTGCTCCTTTATCCTGAAAGGCTCACCTGCCGGGTAGAGCGACGGACACCGATGGACGATCAGTATCGACCGAAAGCGATTGAAGCCGAGGCCCAGGCCTACTGGGAGGAGCACGATACCTTCCGCGCCCGGGAGGACGACCCGCGGCCGGGCTACTACTGCCTGTCCATGTTCCCGTACCCGAGCGGGCGGCTGCACATGGGCCACGTCCGCAACTACACCATCGGCGACGTAGTCAGCCGCTACAAGCGCATGCAGGGCTACAACGTCCTCCAGCCCATGGGCTGGGACGCCTTCGGCCTGCCTGCGGAGAACGCCGCCATGGAGCGCGGCGTCCCGCCCGCAGCGTGGACCCGCGAGAACATCGCCGCCATGCGCGAGCAGCTCAAGGGGCTCGGCTTCGGCTACGACTGGTCGCGCGAGCTGGCCACCTGCGATCCCGCGTACTACCGCTGGGAGCAGTGGCTCTTTACCCGCCTCTACCGCCGGGGCCTGGTCTACCGCGACACCGCTCCCGTGAACTGGGACCCGGTGGACCAGACGGTGCTCGCCAACGAGCAGGTCATCGACGGCCGCGGCTGGCGCTCGGGCGCCGTCGTGGAGCGCCGCGAGATCCCGCAGTGGTTCCTGCGCATCACCGACTACGCCGACGAGCTGCTCGATGCCCTGGACGGCCTGGAGGGGTGGCCGGACCAGGTGCGCAACATGCAGCGCAACTGGATCGGCCGCTCGCAGGGGGTGGCCCTGCGCTTCCCCCTCGAGGGCCGCGGCGAGGAGCTCGAGGTCTTCACCACGCGGCCGGATACCCTCTACGGCGTCACCTACATGGGGCTGGCGCCGGAGCACCCGATCAGCCTGGAGCTGGCCGAGCACGACGCGGCCGTCGCCGATCTGGTGGCGGAGGCTCGCGCCGGGGGGACCGCGGAGGCCGAGATCGCGGCCCGCGACAAGCGCGGCGCCGACACCGGCCTGCAGGCCGTCCACCCGCTTACCGGCGAGCGCATCCCGGTCTGGGTGGCCAACTTCGTGCTCATGGAGTACGGCTCCGGCGCGGTCATGGCGGTGCCGGCCCACGATCAGCGCGACTGGGAGTTCGCCAGCACCTACGGGCTGCCCATCCGCCCGGTGGTCCATCCGGCCGACGGCTCGGAGCTCGATATCGCCAGCGGCGCCTTCAGCGACTACGGGATCCTCGTGGACTCCGGGCCGTTCAGCGGGATGACCTCGGAGCGCGCCTTCGACGCCATCGCCGAGCGGCTGGAGGCCGAGGGCCGCGGCCAGCGGCAGCTCCAGTACCGGCTGCGCGACTGGGGAGTCTCCCGGCAGCGCTACTGGGGCGCGCCCATCCCCATGATCCACTGCGCGAGCTGCGGCCCCGTCCCCGTGCCGGACGAGGACCTGCCGGTCACCCTGCCCGAGGACGTCGAGATCACCCCGGGCGGCGGCTCGCCGCTCAAGTCCATGCCCGAGTTCTACGAGACCACCTGCCCGCAGTGCGGCGCGGCGGCCCAGCGCGAGACGGACACCTTCGACACCTTCATGGAGTCGTCCTGGTACTTCGCCCGCTTCGCCTGCGCCGGCCGGGACGACGCCATGCTCGACGAGCGCGCGGACCGGTGGCTGCCGGTGGATCAGTACATCGGCGGCATCGAGCACGCCGTCCTCCACCTGCTCTACGCCCGCTTCTACCACAAGGTCCTGCGCGATGAGGGGCTGCTCGGCTCCGACGAGCCCTTCACCCGGCTGCTGACCCAGGGGATGGTGCTCAACGACGGCGCCAAGATGTCCAAGTCCAAGGGCAACACCGTGGATCCGCAGGAGCTGGTGGAGCGCTTCGGCGCCGATACGGTGCGGCTGTTCACCATGTTCGCGGCGCCGCCGGACCAGGTCCTGGAGTGGTCGGATTCCGGCGTGGAGGGGGCCTACCGCTTCCTCCGCCGGCTCCACGGCCTGGTCCGCGACCACGTCGCCCACGGCCCGGCGCCGGCGCTGGATCCCGAGGCCCTGACCGGGGGGCAGCGGGATCTGCGCCGCAAGGCCCACGAGACCATCGCCAAGGCCTCCGATGACATCGGCAAGCGCTTCACCTTCAACACCGCCATCGCCGCCGTCATGGAGCTGTGCAACGCCCTGGGCAAGGCCCAGGCGGACACCAGCGACGCCGGCCGCGCCGTGATGCAGGAGGGGCTGGAGACGGCGGTGCTGATCCTGGCACCGATCACGCCCCACCTGTGCCACCGCCTCTGGCTCGAGCTCGGCCACGAGCAAGCGGTGGTGGACGCCGCCTGGCCGCAGGCCGACGAGCAGGCCCTGGTCCGGGACGAGGTGGAGCTGGTCGTCCAGGTCAACGGCAAGCTCCGCGGCCACGTCACCCTCCCTGCGGACGCCGATCAGGAGCAGGCGCAGGAGGCGGCCCTCGCCGAGCCCAACGTGGCCCGGCATGTCGAGGGTACGTCGATCAAGAAGGTGGTCTTCGTCCCGGGCAAGCTGATCAACGTGGTGGCCCAGTAGCGGCCGCGATCCGGGGAGCAGGTATGCCGGCGCTACGCGTGACCCGCCGTCACGGCCTCCGCCTGCTCGGGGGGGGCATGCTCGCCGCCGTGCTCGGCGGCTGCGGCTGGCGTCTGCGCGGCAGCTCGGGCGGGGTCTCCCTCGACGGACGGTTGGTCCAGGTCCGGGATCAGACGGGCAGCGTGGCGCTGCGCCGCGCGGTGCGCCAGGCCATCGAGGGCAGCGGGGGCCGCTACACGGAGGCCTCCGGCGAGGCGGACTGGGTGCTGACCCTGCACGGCAGCGAGCGCAGCCGGGAGACGGCCTCCGTGGACGCGGACGGCGAGGTCCTGGATTACCGGCTGACCTACGTCCTCGACTATAGCCTCGCGGAGGCGGAGGGCGAGCGCCTGGTCGCCCGACAGTCGCTGGAGGCCGAGCGGACCTTCGCCGATCCGGCCGGTGGTGCTGACGCCCGCCGTGCCCGGGAGGATGAGCTGGCGGCGGAGCTGCGCGCCGAGGTCGTGCGCCTTTTGATGCTTCGGCTTCAGACCTTGCATTGATGGCGGAGCGCCCGGAGAGCCTCCATCGCCGGCTCGAGCAGGGGCCGCCACCGCGAGTCTGCCTGATCGCCGGCGAGGAGCCCTTGCTCCAGCGCGAGGCGGCGGACGCCGTGCGCCGGGCTGCCCGTCAGGCCGGCCACCGCGAGCGGGAGGTCCGCGACGTCGATGGCCATTTCGACTGGGGGCAGCTCGGCGAGGCTGCCGCCAACCTCTCCCTGTTCGGCGACCGGCGCCTGCTGGAGCTGCGTATGCCCGGCGGCAAGCCGGGCCAGGAGGGCGCCGAGGCGCTCAAGGCCTACTGCCGCTCGGCCCCGGAGGACACCGTCCTGCTGGTCACCTGCAACCGGCTGGACCGCGCGGCGCGGGACTCCGCCTGGGTGCGGGCCCTGGCGGAGACGGGCGTCTTCGTCTATTGCTGGCCGGTGCCGGCGGCGGAGATGCCGCGCTGGGTGGCGGAGCGGCTGCGCCAGGCGGGCCTGGAGGCCGACCGTGAGGCGGCGGCGCTCATCGCCGAGCGCGCCGAGGGCAACCTGCTAGCCGCCGATCAGGCCGTGGAGAAGCTGCGCCTGCTGGTCGGCCGGGGCCAGGTGGACGCCGATGCCGCGGCCGCGGCCCTGGCCGATAGCGCCCGCTACAGCGTCGACGACCTGGCCGATGCGGCGTTGGCCGGGGACCTCACCCGCGCCCTGCGGGTGCTCGCCACGCTGGAGGCGGAGGGCGTGCAGCCGCCCCTGATCCTCTGGGCGCTGAGCCGCGACATCCGCGTGGCGGCGCGCCTGGCTGCCGGTGCGGGGGACGAGGTGCTCCAGCGCGAGCGGATCTGGCGGCGCCGCGCCGGCCGGCTGCGCGAGGCGGCCCGGCGCCGCCCGGTGGCCACCTGGCGGCAGCTGCTGCAGCGCTGCCACCGCGTGGACCGGGCGGTGAAGGGCCTGCCCCCGGGGAGCCCCGGTGAAGAATTGCGCGCCCTGGTCTCCCGTCTGGCGCGGGCCATGGCAAAATAGGCGGACTAGCTACACGCGGAGCTGACGAGCGAGGCGATGAGCGCACACGAGCCGACAAGCATCACCGAGACCATCCGCCAGATCGGGCGGCAGGCGCGCGCCGCCGGGCGCGAGCTGACGCGCTCCGCCACCGGGGCGCGCAATGCCGCCCTGGAGGCCATGGCCGTGCGGATCGAGGCCAACGCCGGGGCGATCGCCGCGGCCAACGCCGAGGATCTCGAGGCTGCCCGCGAGGCCGGCCTGGACCCGGCGCTGATCGATCGCATGGAGCTCAACGAGGCACGGATCCAGGGCATGGCCGACGGCCTGCGCGAGATCGCGGCGCTGCCGGATCCGGTGGGCGCGGTGCGCGATCTCGCCTCGCGGCCCTCGGGGATCCAGGTGGGCCGGATGCGCACGCCCATCGGCGTCATCGGGATCATCTACGAGTCCCGCCCCAACGTCACCGCCGACGCCGCCGGGCTGTGCCTGAAGTCGGGCAATGCCGCCATCCTGCGCGGCGGCTCCGAGGCCATCCGCTCCAACCGCGCCATCGCCGAGCAGATCCGGGGCGGCCTCGAGGACGCCGGGCTGCCGGCGGACGGCGTGCAGGTGATCGCCACCACGGACCGCGACGCCGTCGGCGCCCTCATCCAGATGCCCGAGTCGGTGGACGTCGTGGTCCCCCGCGGCGGCAAGGGGTTGGTCGAGCGCATCGCCCGCGAGGCGCGGGTACCGGTGATCAAGCACCTCGAGGGCGTCTGCCACGTCTACGTGGACAGCGACGCCGACCCCGGCAAGGCGGTGGCCATCGCCGTCAACGCCAAGACCCAGCGCCTCGGCACCTGCAACACCATGGAGACCCTGCTGGTGGCCGAGCCCGCCGCCGAGCGGGTGCTGCCGGAGATCGGCCGGCAGCTGGCGGAGGCCGGTATCGAGGTCCGCGGCTGCGCCCGCACGCAGGGGCTGGTTGCCGATGCCGTGCCGGCCAGCGAGGACGACTGGGCCACGGAGTACCTGGGGCCCATCCTGGCGGTGCGCGTGGTCGACGGCTTCGACGCCGCCGCCGAGCACATCGAGCGCTACGGCTCCGGGCATACCGAGGCCATCGTCACGGAGTCCTACTCGAGGGCGCAGCGCTTCCTGCGCGAGGTGGACGCCAGCTCGGTGATGGTCAACGCCTCGACGCGCTTCGCCGACGGCCAGGAGTACGGCCTCGGCGCCGAGATCGGCATCAGCACCGACAAGCTCCACGCCCGCGGGCCGGTGGGGCTGGAAGGGCTGACCACCGAGAAGTACATCGTCCTCGGCGATGGCCACATCCGCAGCTGACGACGAGGTGAGCGCTCGCGTGACGGCACCGCTGCGCACCATCGGCCTCCTCGGTGGCACCTTCGATCCCATCCACTACGGGCACCTGCGCCCGGCAGAAGAGGTCCGCGAGGCGCTGCAGCTCGCCGAGCTGCGCTTGATCCCGGCGCGCATCCCGCCGCACCGGCCCCGGCCGCGGGCCGGCCCGGCGCAGCGCGTCGAGCTGGTGCGCCGGGCCGTTGCCGACAACCCCAGCGCCCGGGTGGACGAGCGGGAGCTCCACCGCGACGGCCCTTCCTACACGGTGGACACCCTCGCGGCGCTGCGCGCGGAGCTGGGCGACGTCTCCCTGTGCCTGATCCTCGGCTACGATACCTTCCTCGGGCTGCCGACCTGGTCGCGCTGGCGGCGGCTGTTCGAGGATGCCCACATCGTGGTCACCGAGCGGCCGGGGGCTGCCGGCCCGCTGCCGGCACCGCTCGGCGACGAGCTCGAGCGCCGGCGCAGCAGCGATCCCGCCGATCTGCGCCGCAGCCCGGCCGGGCGTATCCTGTTCCAGGCGGTGACGCCGGTGGATATATCGGCCACCGGCATCCGGCGCGCCCTCGCGCTCGGCGAGTCGGTGCGCTACCTCACGCCCGAGCCGGTGCGCCAGCACATGGCCGAGGCGGGGCTATACGGCTATCCGCGCTTGTAAGAGGTCGACATGGTGGTGGAAGAGCTAGAGCAGCTGGTCCGGGACGCCCTGGAAGCGGTCAAGGCCCGGGACACGGTGTTCATCGACGTGCGCGGCCGCACGCCGGTCACCGACCTGATGGTGGTGACCACGGGCACCTCGCGGCGCCACGTCCAGGCCGTCGCCCGCAACGTGATGGACTCGGCGAGGGCGGGCGGGGTCACGGGCATCGGCGTCGAGGGGGATGAGCCGAGCTCCGAGTGGGTCCTCATCGACCTGGGCGATGCGGTGGTCCATGTCATGACCGCCGAGAGCCGCGACTTCTACCGGCTCGAGCGGATGTGGGAGATGGAGGAGGCGTGCGCGTCCACCTCGTCGCAGTAGGCACCAAGCCCCCGCGCTGGGTGCGCGACGGCTACGATACCTACGCGTCCCGCCTCGGCCGGGGGTGGCGGCTGAGCCTGCACGAGGTCGCCGCCGGCGGCCGCAGCCATGACGACCCGCAGGCCTGCGAGCGGGAGGGCGAGCGGCTGCTGCGGGCCATCCCGGAGCGCGCCTTCTGCGTTGCGCTGGATGAGCAGGGCAAGGCTCGGGATACCGAGCAATGGGCCCGGCAGCTGGAGCGCTGGAGCCACGAGGGCGGTGAGGCGGCCTTCGTCATCGGCGGCGCGGACGGCCTGAGCCCGGCGGTGCACGAGCGCGCCGACGCCTGCTGGTCCCTGTCGCCGCTGACGCTGCCGCACATGCTGGCCCGGGTCCTGGTGGCGGAGCAGGTCTACCGCGCCTGGACGCTGCTCTGCGGCCACCCGTACCATCGGGCGTGACGGGCAGTTACAGGGGCACGGCCATGGCGCCGCAGATCATCCTCGCCTCGCAGTCGCCGCGGCGGCAGGCGCTTATCGAGCGCATCGGCCTCGGCCACGAGGTGCTGCCCGTCGAGGTGGACGAGACCGCCGGGCCCGGCGAGGGCGCGGAGCGGTTCGTCCTGCGCACGGCGCTCGAGAAGGCGCGGCGAGGCTACACCGCCGCCGGGGCGCGCGCCCCGGCGCTGGGCGCGGATACCGCGGTGGTCCTGGACGGCGAGATCCTCGGCAAGCCCGCCGGCGAGGCCGAGGCCGCGGCCATGCTGGGCCGGCTGTCTGGCCGCACCCACCGTGTGCTCACCGGGGCCGCCCTGGTCGACGACGACCGGGAGGCCACCCGGCTCTCCGTCAGCCAGGTCGCCCTGCGCGAGATCACGCCCTACGAGCGGGCACGCTACTGGGCGAGCGGCGAGCCAGTGGACAAGGCCGGCGCCTACGCCATCCAGGGCCGCGGCGGGGTCTTCGTTGAGCACATCGAGGGGAGCTGCACCGGGGTCATGGGGCTGCCGCTCTACGAGACGACCCTGCTCCTCGACGAGCTCGGTATCCCGTGGCGCGAGCAGTGGTAGGTAGCGGGTGAGCCAGGAGATCCTTGTCAACCTGACCCCCCGCGAGACGCGGGTGGCCCTGGTCGAGAACGGCATCCTCCAGGAGGTGCACCTGGAGCGCACCCGGCGGCGCGGCCTGGTCGGCAACATCTACCTCGGCCGGGTGCACCGCGTGCTGCCCGGCATGCAGGCCGCCTTCGTGGACGCCGGCCTGGAGCGGACCGCCTTCCTCCACGTCTCCGATCTCTATCGTGAGATCGGCGGCCCGCCGCCGTCCATCGACCAGCTCATCCGCGAGCAGCAGTCCCTGCTGGTGCAGGTCATCAAGGACCCGATCGGCAACAAGGGGGCCCGGCTGACGACCCAGATCACCGTCCCCTCGCGCTATCTGGTGCTGACGCCGCGCTCCTCCGGCGTGGGGATCTCGGCGCGGATCGAGGACGAGCAGGAGCGGAGGCGGCTGCGGGGGCTTGCCCAGGCCTTTGAGGCCGAGCAGGGGGAGGCCGGGCTGATCTTCCGGACGGCGGCCGAGGGGGCCAGCGAGGAGGCCCTGGAGGCCGACCGGCAGTTCCTGGTCCGGCTCTGGGAGGGCATCCGCCAGCAGGCGGAGCAGGCGCAGCCGGGGAGCCTGGTCCACGAGGACCTGCCGCTGCTGCTGCGCGCCATGCGCGACCTGGCCAACGGCGAGCTGGAGCGGGTCCGGGTGGACTCCCGCGAGGGCTACCAGCGGCTGCGCACGTTCTGCCAGGATCTGCTGCCCCACGTGACCGACCGCGTGGAGCTCTACACCGGCGAGCGGCCCATCTTCGACCTCTACGGGATCGAGGAGGAGCTGGAGCGCGCCCTGAGCCGGCGCGTGGGGCTCAAGTCCGGCGGCCACCTGGTCATCGACCAGACCGAGGCGATGACCACCATCGACGTGAATACCGGCGGCTTCGTCGGTAACCGCAACGTCGACGAGACCATCTTCAAGACCAACCTGGAGGCTGCCCAGGCCATCGCCCGGCAGCTGCGCCTGCGCAACCTCGGCGGCATCATCATCGTCGACTTCATCGATATGAGCGAGCCGGAGCACCGCCGGCAGGTCCTGCGCGCCCTGGAGAAGGCCCTGGAGCGCGACCACGCCAAGACCCAGATCGGGGCGGTCTCCTCGCTGGGGCTGGTGGAGATGACGCGCAAGCGCACGCGGGAGAGCCTGGAGCAGATCACCTGCGAGCCGTGCCCCACCTGCGGCGGGCGCGGCACGGTCAAGACGGCGGAGACGGTGGTCTATGAGATCTTCCGCGAGGTCCTGCGCGAGATCCGCCAGTTCGAGTCGCAGCGGGTCATCATCCTCGCCGCCCCCTCGGTGGTGGAGGTGCTCCTCGACGAGGAGTCCGGCAGCCTGGCGCAGCTCGAGTCCTTCATCGAGCGGCCCATCGAGCTGCAGGTCGAGTCGCTCTACGTGGCCGACCAGTACGATGTCATCCCGGTCTAGCCTCGGTTGCCGGTGCCACCCCCGCTGATGCGCCGCCTCGGTCCGCCCCTGCTGCGCGCGGTGTACGGTCTGTCGCTGGCGGCGCTGGCCTGCGGCGTCGCCCTGCGGCTGGTGGTCTGGCTGGCGCCGTCGGTGGCGGCGCCGCTGGAGCGCTGGCTCGGTGACGCCCTCGGGGTGCCGGTGCACGTGGCCGAGGCGGAGCTCGTCTGGCGCGACTGGCGCCCCGGCGTGGCGCTCGAGGGGGTGCGGATCGGCGGCGACTCGCCCGCCCTGGCCGTGGAGCGGCTCTACGCCCAGCCCGCCCTGGGGGCGAGCCTGTGGGCCCGGGAGCTGCGCTGGGCGGCGGTGACCGCCTCCGGGGTCCAGGCCGCGGTCGCGGAGGGGCAGCGCGGCTGGAGGCTGCGCGGCCTCCCCGGCGGGGCCTCGCCGGACGGGGTCGACCTGCGGCGGCTGCCGCGGCGGCTCCAGGTAAGCGGCGCCCGGCTGGCCCTGATCCCGGTGGAGGGCGAGACGGTGCGCAGCGCTCCTCTGGACCTGGCGGCGCGCCGCGCGGCGGGGTCGCTGCGGCTCGGTGCCGAGGCCGCCGGGGACGCTCCGGGCCTGGGCCGGGGCGTGCGCGCGGCCGTCCGCCTGCCGCTGGAGCGGCCGGGCGCCGCGCGCCTCTACGCCCGCCTGGAGGGCGCGCCGGTGGCCCCGTGGGCGGCGCTCCTCGCCGGGCGCGGGGCGGTCGGGACCCTGGACGGGGCGCTGTGGCTGGAGCTCGCCGGCGGCCGTCCGGCCGCGCTCCACGGCGCCCTCCGGGGCACGGGCCTGGGGCTCGTCCCGCCCGGGCCGGGCCGGGCGGCCGCGGTGCCTGGCTTCGGCGGGCTGGCGCTGGCGGCAGGCTTCCAGGGCCAGGAGGGGCGGGCCGAGATCGCTGCGGTGGATACTACGTTGATGCCGGCCGGCCTTCTCTCGGAACCCCTCCCGCTCCGCCGTGCGGAGGCCGAGTTGGCGGGCAGCTGGGCGCCGGACGGGAGCTGGTCGCTGACCGCTGACCCGGTCCGGCTCGACAGCGGCGAGGCCCGGCTCGACGCCCGGGCGGCGGTCACGGCGGACGGCGGTGGCGACCCCCGCCTGCGCATCCACGCCGCCGGCGACGGGCCGCCGCTGGAGCGGCTGCCGGCCTATCTCGCCGCCGGCGGGGCGCCGCCGGATGCCGTGGACTGGGTGGCGCGGGGCGTGACCGGCGGCAGCCTGCGCGATATCCAGCTCCGGCTCGCCGGCCGGCTCGGCGACTTCCCCTTCGATGAGGGGCCGGGGACCTTCGAGGCGAGCGCCGAGATCGCCGCTGGCGAGCTGCGCTACAGCCAGGCGTGGCCGCGCATCGCCGGTATCGACGCCCGCCTGCGCCTCGACGGCACCGCCCTGACCATCCGCGGTAGCGGGCGCACGAGCGGCGTGGCCCTGGCGGGCGTCCGGGTCGGGATCGCTGATCTGCGCGAGCCGGTGCTCGAGGTCACGGGCCGCGCTGAGGGAGACGCCCGCCGGGCCTTGGCGTTCCTGGCCGACTCGCCGCTGGGGCGGAGCTGGCTCGGGGATCCGGTGCCGCTGCACGCCCGGGGGGCCGTCGGTGTCGACCTCGACCTGCAGCTGCCGCTGGCCTCGGGGCGTGCCGAGGCACGGCGCATCGACGGGCGCGTACAGCTCGACGGCGTGGACGCCGGGGTAGGGCGCTGGCTCGGGATGGAGGCCCTGCACGGCGAGGTGCGCTTCGACGCCGAAGGGGTGTACGCCGATGAGCCGCTGTCCGCCCGCTGGGGGGGCGAGCCGGCGAGCATCGAGGTGGATACGGTGGCCATCGATGGCGAGCAGCGCATCCGGCTCGAGGCTGCGGGGACGGGGACCCCGGCGAGCCTGATACCGGCGCTGGCGGCGGACCCGCCCTGGCTGGAGGGCGTGGCGCCGTGGCGGGTGCGGGCCCGGTTGCCGGCCTTCCAGGCCCGGCAGCCGGGGGCGATCACCCTGCGGGTACGCTCGAGCCTCGCCGGCACGCACCTGGAGCTGCCCGAGCCCTTGGGGCTGGCCGGGGCGCAGCGGCGGCCGCTCCAGGTGGATGTGGGCTTCACCGGCCGGGGGCTGACCTCGTACTGGCTGCGCTACGGCGACGAGCTCCTGCGCGCCGGCGCCGAGGCCGGGACGGACGGGCTGCCGCGTGCCGCGGCGGTCCAGCTCGGCCCCGGCGCGCTGCGCTTGCCGCCGCGCGGGACCCGTGTCCTCGGCCGCCTGGACAGGCTCGATCTCGATGCCTGGCGGCGCTGGCTCGACGGCCCGGTCCTGCCGCGCCTGGCGGAAGGGGCCTCGGCGGATGTGCCAACCTGGTCGCCGCCGCTGCCGCTGCAGGCGGATGTCCTCGTCCGCGACCTGCGGCTGTGGGGGCGGACCTACGGCGAGCAGGTCCTGGCCGCCGAGGCGGACGCGGGGGCGAAGAGGCGGCTAGCCTTGCGGGGGGGTCTGGCCACCGGCGACATCACCTGGCAGCCCGGCTTCCGGGACGTCCGCGCGGAGCTGGCCCAGCTGGATCTACCCCTGCTGGATGCCGGCGGGGGCGGGCAGGGCGGCGGCGATGCCGCCGGGCCGCTCACGGAGACGCTGCCGGATGCGCCTGCCTCGAGCTGGCCCGAGGTGGCGGCGCAGGTCGCCCATCTCCGGCTGGCAGGGCAGACGGCCGGGGCCGGCTACCTCCACCTGCGCCCGGACGGCGAGGCGCTCCGCCTGGCCGAGGCGCATCTGCGCGGCCCGGCCTTGGAGCTGACCGGCAGCGGTGTGTGGCGGGACGAGCGGACCCTGCTGCGCGTCCAGATGGGCGCTGGGGATGTGGGCGACGTGCTCAGCCTGCTCGGCGCCCCGCGGGCGGTGCAGCGCGCCGAGGCGCAGATCGGCGCGGAGCTGGGCTGGCCGGGGGCGCCCTGGCAGGTCGGTCTCGCCGGCCTGACCGGGGATATCCGGGTGCATATGGCCAATGGGTGGATCACCGATGTGGACCCGGGGGCCGGGCGGCTGGTAGGACTGCTCGGCCTGCGCATGATGCCGCGGCAGGTCCTCATCGATTTCGGCCAGCTCTTCGGCGCGGGGTTCGCCTTCGATGAGCTGCAGGGACGGCTGACCGCCACCAGGGGCAAGGCGCGGATCCGGGATCTGCGCATCACGGGGCCCGCGGCGCACGTTACCATAACCGGAGACGTCGACCTGGGCGCGCGCGCCTACGATAACCGCGTCCGGGTCGAGCCGCGACTGGGGGCGACCATGCCGCTGCTCGGGGCGCTGCTCGGCGGCGGTGTCGGCGCCGTCGGCGGTTTCCTGGCGGACCAGCTCTTCGGCGCGGGGGTGGATCGCGCCGCAGCGGTCCGCTATCGAGTGGTGGGTCCGTGGAACGATCCCCGCGTATCCAGGCTTGGAGTCGAGGATGCATCAGAGCGTTAATGCCGAGCGGGGGCTGTCCGAGCACAGCCGGTCCCTGCAGTCCGTGCTGGCGGCGGTGCAGATGGCCTCCGGTCCGCATGTGGAGGCGAACCTGGCGGAGGCCGGGCGGCGCATCGGCGAGGCGGCCGCGGCCGGTGCCGAGCTGGTCGCCCTGCCCGAGAATTTCGCCATCATGGGCTACCGGGACACCGACAAGCTGCGTGAGGCGGAGGTGGACGGCGAGGGGCCGATCCAGGCCTTCCTCGCCGAGCAGGCGCGGCACCACCGGGTGACCCTGGTGGGCGGGACTATCCCCCTGCGGGCCGAGGATCCCGAGCGCGTCCGGCCGGCGGCGCTGGTCTTCGGCCCCGACGGGCGCCGGCTCGCCGGGTACGACAAGATCCACCTCTTCGACGTCGAGGTCTCCCCGGGTGAGGCCTACCGGGAGTCGGCCACCCAGCAGGCCGGTGCCGAGCCGCTGGTGGTCGAGACGCCGGTAGGGCGTCTGGGGATCGCCGTCTGCTACGATCTGCGCTTCCCCGAGCTGTTCCGCGCCCTGGTCGAGAGGGGCGCCGAGATCCTGGTCGTGCCCTCGGCCTTCACGGCGGTCACCGGCCAGGCGCACTGGAATATCCTGGTCCGCGCCCGGGCCGTCGAGAACCTCTGCTACACGGTGGCGCCGGACCAGGGCGGTTACCATGTCAACGGCCGCGAGACCCACGGCGAGAGCATGATCGTCGATCCGTGGGGCCGGGTCCTGGCGAGCCAGGCGCACGGGGCCGGCGTCGTCACGGCCTCGGTGAGCCTGGCCCGGCTCCGCCAGATCCGCGAGCGTTTCCCTGCCCTCCTCCACCGCAAGCTGTAGGTCGCGACCATGAGCCGAGACGAAGCCGCAACCGTGACGACCGATCCGATCCGGGACGCCGAGGCGCAATTGCTGGCGCCTGCGGCGCTGGACGAGGCGGGCCTCGATCAGGTCTTCAGCCGCCTGCTGCGCCCGGGCGTGGACTTTGCCGACCTCTACTTCCAGGCCGCCCGCCGCGAGGTCTGGGTCCTGGAGGACGGCATCGTCCGCGAGGGCAGCTACAGCGTCGATCGCGGCGTGGGCGCGCGCGCCGTCGCCGGCGAGCGGACCGGCTTCGCCTACTGCGACGAGATCGAGCTGCCGGCCCTGCTGGGCGCCGCCTCGGCGGCCAGCGCCGTGGCCCGTAGCGGGGCCTCGCGCGGCCTTGAGGCGTTTCGCGGCAAGCCGGGGCATGCCCTCTACGGCGGTGACGATCCCCTCGCCAGCCTCGATGCCGACAGCAAGGTGGCGCTTCTGCGCCGCGCCGAGGCGGCGGCCCGCGACGTAGACCCGCGCATCGAGCGTGTGGTGGCGAGCCTCGCCGGCGTCCACGACACCGTCCTGGTGGCCGACTCCGAGGGGGGCTGGGCTGCCGACGTCCGTCCCCTGGTCCGGCTCAACGTCTCCGTGCTGGCGGCTGCCAGCGAGCGGCGCGAGAGCGGCAGCTCCGGCGGGGGCGGGCGCTACACCTACGAGCGCCTGGTCGCGCCGGGGCAGGTGGAGGCCTACGCCCGCGAGGCGGCCCGCCAGGCCCTGGTCAACCTCGAGGCCGAGGAGGCCCCGGCGGGCAACCTGCCGGTGGTCCTCGGTCCCGGCTGGCCCGGGGTGCTGCTCCACGAGGCGGTCGGCCACGGCCTGGAGGGCGATTTCAACCGCAAGGGGACCTCGGCGTTCAGCGGCCGTATCGGCGAGCGGGTCGCCTCGCCGCTGTGTACCGTGGTCGACGACGGGGCCATGGCGGAGCGCCGCGGCTCGCTGAGCATCGACGACGAGGGCCACCCCACCCAGCGCAATACGCTCATCGAGGCGGGCGTGCTCACCGGCTACATGCAGGATCGGCAGAACGCCGGGCTCATGGGTGCGGCCCGCACCGGCAACGCCCGGCGCGAGTCGTACGCCCACCCGCCCATGCCGCGTATGACGAACACCTACATGCTCGCCGGGCCCCACGAGCCGGAGGAGATCGTCGCCTCGGTGGACCGCGGGCTCTACGCGGTGCACTTCGGCGGCGGCCAGGTGGATACCACCTCCGGGAAGTTCGTCTTCTCGGCCAGCGAGGCGTACTGGATCGAGAACGGGCGGATCCAGCACCCGGTCAAGGGGGCGACGTTGACCGGCAACGGGCCGGACGTCCTCACCCGGGTAGACATGGTGGGCAACGACCTCGAGCTCGACACCGGCGTTGGCGTCTGCGGCAAGGAGGGGCAGAGCGTCCCCGTCGGCGTCGGCCAGCCCACGCTGAAGGTCGACGGCATAACAGTGGGCGGGACGCAGGCGTAAGGCAGCCGCCGGCAGCCCGCCCGATCGAGAGCGCAACCAGTCAATGGGGTCCCAAGACGTATGTCCGATCCGCGCAACGAGCTACCCGCCGCCGAGGAGCTGGAGCGCCTCGTCGCCCTGGCCCTGGATGATGCCCGTGGCCGCGGCGCGACCGCTGCCGAGGCGGCGTTCTCCAGCGATCTCGGCCTGTCTGCGAACGTGCGCAAGGGCGATATCGACACCCTGGAGCACCACCGCGGTCGCGACCTCGGCGTGACGGTCTACATGGGCGGCTGCAAGGGCAGCGCCTCGGCGGGGGCGCTCTCCGAGGCGGCGGTCCGGGACGCCGTGCGGGCGGCCTGCGACATCGCCCGCTACACCTCCGACGATCCGGCCAACGGCCTGGCGCCGGCGGAGCGCATGGTCCAGGATCCGCCGGATCTGGACCTGGATCACCCCTGGCAGCTCTCCGCCGACGAGGCGGTGGAGCTGGCCCGCGAGTGCGAGGCCGCGGCCGTCGAGGCGGATGCGCGCATCGAGAATACCGAGGGCGCGGGCGTCGGTGTCCACCGCGGCCTGTACGCCTACGGCAATACCCACGGCCTCTTCGCCGTGCTGCCGGAGTCGCACCACAGCATCCACTGCGTGGCTGTTGCCGGGCACGGCGAGGCCATGCAGCGCGATTACCACTACACCGTGGCGCGGGATCCGGCCGCCCTGGAGGCGGCACGGGCGGTGGGGCGGCAGGCAGCGGAGCACGCCGTGGCCCGGCTGGGGGCGGCCAGCCTGGGCACCGAGCGGGTGCCGGTGCTCTTCCAGGCGCCGGTGGCCAAGGGGCTGATCGGCCATCTGGTCTCCGCGGTGAGCGGCAGCGCCCTGTACCGAGAGGCCTCCTTCCTGGCCGGTAGCGCCGGGCGGCAGATCTTCCCGGACTGGGTGCAGATGGTCGAGCGGCCGCACATCCCGCGCGCCCTCGGCAGCGCCGCCTTCGACGCCGAGGGGGTGGCCACGGCGGACGCGGCCCTGGTCGAGGGCGGGGTGCTGCAGCGCTACGTCCTGGACAGCTACTCGGCCCGCCGGCTGGGCCTGGCGACGACCGCGAACGCCGGCGGTGTCCACAACCTGGAGGTGGCCCACGGCAGCGACGATCTCGATGGCCTGATCCGGCGGATGGGCCGCGGCCTGATCGTCACCGAGCTGATGGGGCAGGGCGTGAACCTGGTCACCGGCGACTACTCCCGCGGCGCAGCCGGCTTCTGGGTGGAGGACGGCGCCATCGTCCGCCCGGTGCAGGAGGTCACCATCGCTGGCCACCTGGGCGATATCTTCGCCGGCATCCAGGCGGTGGGCAGCGATGTCGACCGCCGCGGCGGCATCCGCACCGGCTCGATCCTCACCGCCGAGATGACGGTCGCCGGGCAGTGAGCCGCCGCCCGGGGGCGGCGGCGCGGATCAGCCGTCCGTGCTGTCGCCGGCCTCCTGCCGCAGGCGCGCGAGGTGCTTCTGGGTCAGCTCCTTGAAGCGGGGCGTCAGGCCGGCGTCGGCGTAGATGGGATCCCCCTCCTCGTCCTCGGCGACGACGTGACGGCCCTGCACGTAGGGGAAGCTGACCTCGATCTCGTCGAGGCTGGCGGAGAGGAGATCGGTGATCAGCTCTGTCTCCGAGCGGCCGGGGTACATCTCGGCCAGCGCCGCGAGCTTGGCGGCGTCCTGCAGCGGCAGCCGCACGCTGTAGGCGTGGGGTGTGCGCTGCTCCGAGGCGTTCTCCTCCCAACGCTTGACCAGCTCTTTCAGCCTCATCGTCTCTCCCCGTCGCTCCGTGTAGGCCTGGCCCGAGTATGCCATGCGCGGCCCGTCAGCACGAGTCCTCCTCGCTGAAGCCGTTGCTCACCAGCTCCGCCAGGGCGGCCACGGCCGCCTCGGCGTCGGTGCCCTCGGCCTCGAGGACGAGCTCGGCCCCGTCGCCGGCCGCGAGCATCATCAGCCCCATGATGCTCTTGCCGTTGACCCGCTTGTCGCCGTGGCAGACGTGGATCTCGCACGCGTACGCGCTGGCGAGGGCCACGAAGCGGGCGGCGGCCCGGGCGTGGAGGCCGAGGTGGTTATGGATCGTGGTCGTTCGGCGGATCATGGCAGTGAGGTCCCTTGGCCCACTTCGATGATGCCAGCGCGCCCGCCAGCGGCTGCCGATCCGGCTAGCTCCTCCAGCGTGCGGCTGGGGTAGTTGAATACACGCAGGAGCATGGGCAGATTGAGCCCCGTGACCACCCGGCAGCAGCGCGTTCCGCCGGCCGCCACGGCGACGTTCGCCGGGGTCGAGCCGTAGGCGTCGGTCAGGACGAGGACCCCGCCACCGTCGTCGAGCTGGGTGATCAGCCCCCGGCCGCGCTCGACAAGGGTCTCCAGCTCCTCCTCGTCGAGGATCTCCAGGGAGCGGCTCTGGAGCGGGCAGAGCCCCAGGGTCCGCGAGGCCGCCGTGAGGATCTCGCTGCCGATGTGGCGATGGGCGACGATGAGCAGGCCGACCCTCATGACAGCTCCCTGTGGCGCAGGCTGATGTGGCTGCACGCCGGCCGCAGGGCTGCGGTAAGGCGCTCGGCCAGGTAGACGGAGCGGTGCTGGCCACCGGTGCAGCCGATGGCCACGGTCAGGTAGCTGCGCCCCGCAGCCTCATAGGTGGGCAGCCAGTGGCCCACCAGGTCGCGGATCTGGGTGAACAGCGTCTCGGTCTCCGGCTGGGACTCCAGGAAGGCGCACACCTCGGCGTCGCGGCCCGTGTGCGAGCGCAGCTGCTGCTCCCAGTGGGGGTTGGGCAGGCAGCGGGCGTCGAAGACGTAGTCCGCGTCGGTGGGCACACCGTGCTTGAAGCCGAAGGACTGGATCAGCACGGAGAGCCCGCTCCGCTCGCCGGCGACGCGCTCGGAGATCAGGGCGCGCAGGTCGTGGACCGTGGTCCGCGAGGTGTCCATGGACCAGTCCGCGGCCTCGCGCAACGGCTCCAGGAGGGTGCGCTCGGCCTCCAGGGCGTCCGTCAGGGGCTTCTCCCCCTCCGCGAGCGGGTGGCGCCGCCGGGTCTCGCTGTAGCGGCGCATGAGGATGGGGTCCTCGGCGTAGAGGAAGAGCAGCTCCGTGCTGATCCCCTGCTCGCTGATCTGCTCCAGGGTCTCGGGCAGCCGCTGCAGGTCGCGCGTCGGGTTGCGGGCGTCGATGCCCACCGCGAAGCGCTCGCCGGTCGGGGCGTCGCTGTGCAGCGCGTAGTCGGCGAGGTCGTCGATCAGGCTCACCGGCAGGTTGTCGATGCAGTAGTAGCCGGCGTCCTCCAGGGTATGGAGGGCCACGCTCTTGCCGGAGCCCGAGAGCCCGGTGACGATGATCAGGTGCACGCCGCTCATGCGGTCTCCCCGCCGACCGCGCCAGTCGGCGTGGTGCTCCGTTGCGGGTGGCCAGCCGCCGCCTCGATCAAGGGCGCCAGGGGCCGTCGGAGGCTGTCGGTCAGGGTGATCCGCGGGAGGCGGACGCCGAGCAGCCAGAGCTCATCGCGGCGCCCCTGCAGCAGGGCCTCCGCCTCGCTGGGGCCCGGCTCCGGCTGCAGCCGGAGGCACAGCCCGATCTCCGCCCGGCGGCGGCAGGCGCCGGGGTAGAGATCGGCCACGTCGGTCGCGCCCAGATCGCGCAGGTAGAGCAGCCCGCGGCCCTCGTCCGGGCATTCGCCCAGGAGCCGGTTACCGTCCCGGCGCAGCTGTACGGCGTCATCGGTGACCAGGGCGTGGCCCCGGTCGAGCAGCGCCGCAGCGGCATCGCTCTTGCCGGCGCCGCTCGGCCCCTCGAGGAGGACCCCGCATCCGCCGAGCACGACCAGGACGCCGGGGATCAGGCTCGGCTCCTGCGGCGCGCTCAAGACGGATCGGTGTGGGATTGCCATTCACGCAGCGCGTTGAGGAGCTCGCTTCTGTCGCTGGCGCGGCGCAGGCGCTCGCACAGCACGCTGTCGCTGAACATCTCGGCCAGCGTGGCGAGGATCTGCAGGTGCTCGTCGGTGAAGTGCTCCGGTACGACCAGGGCGAAGAGGAGGTCCACAGGGGCCTTGTCGAACGCCTCGAAGTCGATGCCCTCATCCAGGCGCAGCAGCGCGCCGAGGGGCTGGCCAAGGCCGCTGATCCGGGCGTGGGGCAGGGCGACGCCGTGCCCCAGGCCGGTGCTCCCGAGCCGCTCGCGGGCCATCAGCCGGCTGCTGACCTCCTCGGCGTCGAGGCTGTGCTCGGAGGCCTCGATCAGCTCGCCGGTGCGCTGGAGGACCTGCTCTTTGCTGGCGACGCCGCTCTCGCAGCGGATGCGTTCTGGTGTGATGAGTCGCTCGATGTCCATGGGGTGTCCGATCGGCTGGCCCGCTTTACCGCGTCCCGGCGAGCCTGGCAGCTCGCTGCCGGGGACGCGCCCTGCCGCCGGTGACCGGCGGCCCTGTCTTGTCTGGCTTCCAGGCTTTGACGATCGGGTCTATCCGAGTGTACGTCAACAGCCCCTCGCTCTGCTCGTGCGCCGCTCCCTGGCGAGGCAGCTACCGTCCGGGGGTCTCCTTGCGCTCCGCGGAGGAGGCGATGGCCAGGGATTCCCGGTACTTGGCGATCGTCCGCCGCGCCACCTGGATCCCCTCCTCCTGCAGGATACGCGCGATGGCGCTGTCGCTCAGCGGCTTGGTGCGGTCCTCCTCCTGGATCAGGCGGCGGACCCGGGCCCGGATGGCCGTCGCCGAGGCTTCCCCGCCGTCGCTGGTCGGCACGTGGCTGGAGAAGAAGTACTTGAACTCGAAGGTGCCGCGGGGCGTGTGCATGTACTTGTTGGTGGTGATGCGGGAGATCGTGGACTCGTGCATCTCCACCGCCTCGGCGATCTCGCGCAGCACCAGGGGGCGCATGGCCTCCTCGCCGTGGTCGAGGAAGCCGTGCTGGCGCTCCACGATGGCGCTGGCGACCTTTAGCAAGGTCTCGTTCCGGCTGCGGAGGCTCTTGATGAGCCAGCGTGCCTCCTGCAGGTGGTTGCGGAGGCAGTGCTTGTCGGCCTTCTGGTCCGTCCTCTGGATCAGGCTGGCGTAATAGGCGTTGATGCGCAACCGGGGGGCTGTCTCCGGGTTCAGCTCCACCTGCCAGGCGCCGTCCCGGCGGGAGATGAGCACATCGGGGATCACGGCCTCGGGGGTGGTAGCGCTGATCTGGGCCCCCGGGCGGGGGTCCAGGTGCTGGAGGAGCGCGAGGGTGGCCTCGAGCTCCTCCGCCTCGATGCCCAGCGCCCGGCACAGCCCGGCGTGGTTGCGCTCGGCGAGCAGTGACGGGTGGTCGTGCAGGGCGCGCAGGGCCTCGTCCCGCCACGGGGTCCCTGTCGGTAGCTGCTCGAGCTGGACGCACAGCGCCTCTTGCGGGTTGCGGGCGGCCACCCCCACGGGGTCGAGGCGCTGGATCTTGCGCAGCACCGCCTCGAGCTCCTCGGCGCCGATGGCCGCGTCCGCCGGGTAGCCGGCGAGGAGGTCGTCGATGCCCTGCGTGAGGCAGCCCGTCTCCTCGTCCACGGCGTCGATGATGACCTCGGCGATGGTGCGCTCGCGCCCGGTCAGCGCCTCGAGCTGGATCTGGTCGAGCAGGTGCTGCTGCAGGCCGGGGGAAGAGGCGGGGCGATTGTCGATCAGCTCGTGCTGGCTGCCGGCCTCCTCGGCCGCGCCGACCGCGGTGCTGCCCTCGTAGATGGCGTCCCAGGTGGTATCGACGGGCAGGTCCTCGGGGATGTCTGCCTCGGCAGCGGGTTCCGTCTCCGGCTGCGCCTCGTCGGCCTCATCCTGGGGGGCGTCGTCGTCCTCGAGCTCGAGCATGAGGTTGGATTCCAGCGCCTGCTGGATCTCGGTGCGCAGCTCCATGCTCGATAGCTGCAGCAGCCGGATGGCCTGCTGCAGTTGCGGGGTCATCGTCAGCTGCTGGCCGAGGTGGAGCTGAAGGGTCTGCTTCATGGCTGCCATCAGGTCGGTTGCCGGCAGATCACAGGCGGAAGTCCTCGCCCAGGTAGACCGCCCGCACACGGGGGTCGGAGAGGATGGCCTCGGCGTCGCCGGCGGTCAGGACCTCCCCGTCGCTGAGGATATAGGCCCGCTGCACGATGCCGAGGGTCTCCCGCACGTTGTGATCGGTGATGAGCACCCCGATCCCGCGCTCCGCGAGCTGGCGGACGATCTGCTGGATCTCCCCGACGGAGATCGGGTCGACCCCGGCGAAGGGCTCATCGAGCAGGATGAACCGCGGGTCGGTCGCCAGGGCGCGGGCGATCTCCACGCGCCGGCGCTCGCCGCCCGACAGAGCGATCCCCGGGGCGTCGCGCACGTGGGTGACGCCGAGCTCCTCGAGCAGCCGGTCGAGCTCTCGCTGCCGCTGCGTGCCGTCGAGGTCGCTGCGCAGCTGCAGGATCGCCCGTACGTTATCCGCCACGCTCAGCTTACGGAAGACCGACGGCTCCTGGGGGAGGTAGCCGATCCCGAGGCGGGCCCGTGCGTGGACAGGCAGCCGGGTCAGATCGGTCCCCTCGAGCGTGACGCGCCCCGCGTCGGCCTGGACCAGGCCGACGACCATGTAGAAGCAGGTGGTCTTGCCGGCGCCGTTGGGGCCGAGCAGGCCGACGATCTCGCCGTTGGTGAGCTCGAGATCGGCGCCGTCGACGACGGCCCGGCCGCGGTAGTGCTTGGTCAGGCCCTCGGCACGCAGCGTAACCACGGCTCACTCCGTCTCCCGCCGGCCGGGGTGGAGGATGGTCCGCGCCCGCTCCCCCTCGCTGCCGCGGGCCTGCATGGTGCGGCTCTCCAGGTCGACCTTGATGGTCTCGGCGGTGGTCTCGTCCTCGCCCTGCCACACCCGGGCATCGCCCTCGAAGCGGGCGCGCTCCGGGCCCTGCGCGTAGTACGTCATGCGCCTCGCCTCGGCGTGGACCGGCTGCTTCTGCTGCTGCGGCTGATCGCGGAAGGTGGCGGGCGAGCCTTCCACAACGATGTGGTCGAGCTCGCCCTCGTCGTGGGTGTGGACCTCCATGCGCTCGCCGGTGATGCGCATCTCGCCCCGGGTCATGACGGCATCCCCCTGGTAGACGCTGACCCCGGTCACGGTATCGACGTCGGCGGTGTCCGCCTCCAGCGCCACCGGCGGCTCCTCGCCGCCCTGGGCGAGGGCGGAGGTGGCGGCCGCGCCTAGCAGGGCGGCCGCTATCGAGGCCAGGCCACGGCTACAACGGGCAGGCTCAGCGCAGCTCATACTGTCCCCGTACGTCGGCGTGTAACTGCAATTGGTCGCGCCGGTAGTCTAGGGTCATCCCCGTGCCGCGTATAGTGCCGGCCGGCTGGCGGGCAGTCACCGGGGCCTCGGTCACCGCCTCGCCGCTCTCCAAGTCGACGTGCAGATCCCGGGTATCGACGGTCAGGCGCGGCCGCCTCGGAGTCGCCGGGCGGTGGATCGTCACCTCCTTGTGGAGGGCCACGGCCTGCGCCTGGCGGTCGGCGACACCGAACGGCGCCCGGGCTCGCCAGGTGGTACCCGTCCGGGAGCGCATGGCCAGCCGCGGGGCCTGGACCTCCAGCTCGCTGCGCTCCGGGAAGTGCTCGCCGCGCTCGCCGCGCAGGGTGGTGCGCCGGGCGCCCTGCTCGTCGTAGGCCACCATCTCGAAGCCCTCCAGGAAGAAGTCCGGTCGCCCCGGTGGGGGGGTCTCCTCGGCGCTCGGGCCGCTCCCCTGGTCCGGATCCCGCGTGAGGAGCACGCCCAGCAGCGCCGTGGCGAGGGCCGCCAGGAGCAGGAAGAGGAGCCGCCCCTGTGCCATCAGGCGCTTGTGCTCGTGAGCATCGCGGCCAGCTCACCGTGGGTGTGGAGGATCAGCTCGCTCACCTCTCGCGCGGCGCCGCGCCCGCCGGGGTGCTGGGTGGCCCAGTTGGCGCAAGCGTGCACGTGGGGGTGCGCGTCGGCCACCGCGATGCCGAGACCGGCCTGGCGGATGGCGGGCAGGTCGACGAGATCATCGCCGGTGTAGGCGCAGGCCTGCGGCGACAGCCCGAGCCGCTCGGCGATCTCGCACAGGGCCTGCCCCTTCTGGGAGCGGCCGCGGAGGATGTGCTCGACGCCCAGCTCCTCGGCGCGGCGCATCACGGCGTGGCTGCCGCGGGCGGTGATCCAGCCTACCTCGATCCCGGCCTCGCGGAGCATGCGCAGCCCCTTGCCGTCGTGGATGTGGAAGGCCTGTAGCGGCTCGCCGCTGCCGCCCGTGTAGACGGTGCCGTCGGTGAGGACGCCGTCGACGTCGAACAGCACCAGCCGTATGGCGGCGGCGCGCGCCAGGATGTCCGGCTCCGGCAGGCTGCAGTAGGGGATCGCGCTATCGCTCATACGACACCGGCGCGCAGCAGGTCGTGCATGTTCAGGGCCCCGACGAGGCGCTGCTCCCCATCGGTGACCAGCAGGGCGTTGATGCGGTGGCGCTCCATGCGCTCGGCGGCCTCGGCGGCGAGCAGCTCCGGCGAGGCGCTCTGCGGACCGGGGGTCATGACCGCGTCGATGGCGGTATGGTGGATGTCGGCGCCGCCATCCAGGGTGCGGCGCAGGTCGCCATCGGTAAAGATCCCGAGCACGCGCTCCGCGTCGTCCACGATCGCCGTCATCCCCAGCCCCTTGCGGCTAATCTCCAGCAGCGCGTCGCGCAGGGTGGTGCCGGGCCGGACACGCGGGACGCGCTCGCCGACCTGCATGATGTCCTCGATGCGTAGCAGCAGGCGCCGGCCGAGCTTTCCGCCGGGGTGGGAGCGGGCGAAGTCCTCGGCGGTGAAGCCCCGGGCGTCCAGCAGGGCGACGGCCAGGGCGTCGCCCGTGGCGAGGGTCGCCGTCGTGCTCGCCGTGGGCGCCAGGCCCAGGGGGCAGGCCTCCTGCTCGACGCCCACGTTCAGGTGCACGGTGGCCGCCTCCGCCAGGGTGGAGCCGGGGCGGCCGGTCAGGGCGATCAGCGGCGCCCCGAGGCGCTTGAGGAGCGGTAGGATGGCGGTGAGCTCGCCGGTCTCCCCGGAGTTGGACAGGGCGATGACCACGTCGTCGGCAGTGAACATGCCTAGGTCGCCGTGGCTCGCCTCGCCGGGGTGGACGAAGAAGGCGGGGGTGCCGGTGCTCGCCAGGGTGGCGGCCATCTTGGAGCCGATGTGCCCCGACTTGCCCATGCCGGTGACGATCACCCGGCCGCGGCAGGCGAGCATGTACCGGCACGCCTCGCTGAATGCCGCGCCGAGCTGCTCGGCGCGGCGGGCGACGGCGTCCGCCTCGAGCTGCAGCACGGCGCGTCCGAGCGCCTGGAGCCGCTCGCTAGAGCCCGGCTCGGTGTCGCCGGCCTGGTGCTGCTCGATCAGGGTGCGCATGGGAGTCATGCTTCCATTCTACGCCATGCATCCGCCGCTCCAACCGCCTGGGCGTTTGACGGTCTCCCCGGCGGCATTGATACTGCTGGCCTATTTCAGGGGAAGGTCGAGCCATGACCGCCGTAGAGCAAGGTGAGCCCCTGGCCGCTGTGCGCGGGCTGCACTTCCGGCGCGGAGGACGGTCGATCTTCGACGGCGTGGACATGACCATCCGGCGCGGCCAGGTCACCGCTATCATGGGCCCGAGCGGTAGCGGCAAGACGACGCTGCTGCGGCTGCTCGGCGGGCAGCTCCACCCCCACGGCGGAACCGTGGAGGTGATGGGCCAGGAGGTCCCCGCCCTCGGCCGGCGGGCGCTGTACCGGCTGCGCCAGCAGATGGGGATCCTCTTCCAGAGCGGCGCCCTGTTCACGCACCTGTCGGTGTTCGAGAACGTCGCCTTCCCCGTGCGCGAGCACACCGACCTGCCCGAGGCGCTACTGGAGACCCTGGTCCTGCTCAAGCTGGAGGCGGTGGGGCTGCGCGGCGCCCGCGACCTGATGCCATCGGAGCTCTCCGGCGGCATGGCCCGGCGCGTGGCGATGGCGCGCGCCATCGCCCTGGACCCGGTGCTGGTCATGTACGACGAGCCCTTCGCCGGGCAGGATCCGATCACCATGGGTGTGCTGGTGGACCTGATCCGGCGGCTCAACGATATCCTCGGGCTGAGCTCGGTGGTCGTCTCCCACGATGTCCACGAGACCCTGGCCATCGCCGACCACGTCTACCTCCTCGCCGACGGGGCGCTGATCGCGGAGGGCAGCCCCGCCGAGCTGCAGGCCTCGGCGGATCCCTCGGTGCGGCAGTTCCTCGACGCCCGCCCGGACGGCCCCGTGCCGTTCCACTACCCGGCCCCGGAGCTGGCCGAGGACCTGGCGGGGAGGCGGAGGCCGTGACCGAGCTGCTGCGGCGGGTCGGCGCCCGCACCTTGGAGGGGCTGCGCGGGGTAGGCGAGGCGGTCCTGCTCGTCGCCCGCATCCTGCGTGCGGCGCCGGTAGTGGCGCTGCGGCCGAGGCTGCTGATCGAGCAGCTCTACGCCGTCGGCGTCCAGTCGATGGTGATCATCCTGGTCTCGGCGCTGTTCATCGGCATGGTCCTGGGCCTGCAGGGCTACTACACCCTCTCGGACTTCGGGGCCATCGAGGCGGTGGGGACCATGGTGGCGCTGTCCCTGGTCCGCGAGCTCGGGCCGGTGGTCACGGCGCTGCTCTTCGCCGGCCGGGCCGGCTCGTCCTTGACCGCGGAGGTGGGGCTGATGAAGGCCACCGAGCAGCTCTCCAGCATGGAGATGATGGCGGTGGACCCGGAGCGGCGCATCCTGGCGCCGCGGTTCTTCGCCGCGCTGCTCGCCGTGCCGTTGCTCACCGCGGTGTTCAGCGTCATCGGCATCCTCGGCGGATACCTGGTGACGGTGGGGATGATCGGGATCGACGGCGGCCCCTTCTGGTCCAACATGCAGAATGCCGTCACGATCCGGGGTGATATCCTCAATGGGGTGATCAAGAGCGTCGCCTTCGGCTTCCTCGCCGGCTGGATCGCCCTGCACAAGGGCTACATGGCGGAGCCGACATCCAGCGGGGTGAGCCGGGCGACCACGCTCGGCGTGGTGCACGCCTCCCTTGCGGTGCTCGGGCTCGACTTCCTGCTCACCGCGCTGATGTTCGAATGACGGAGCACAGGGCATGAATCAGCGGCTCGTGGAGATTGGGGTGGGGTTGTTCGTGGTTGCCGGCCTGGCCGCGCTGCTGGTGCTCGCCCTCCAGGTCAGCGGCCTGGCGGAGCTGCGCCAGGGCGCCGGCTACCACGTGACCGCCAAGTTCGAGAACGTAGGGAGCCTGCGCGAGCAGGCGCCGGTGAGCATGGCGGGCGTCCGGATCGGGCGCGTCGAGGCCATCGAGCTGGATCCGACGAGCCACCGGGCGACCGTGCGCATGCGCATCAAGGCGCGCTACGACAGCATCCCGGCGGACAGCACGGCGGCCATCTACACCGCCGGCCTGCTCGGCGAGCAGTACGTGGGCATCCAGCCCGGCTGGGAGAACGAGCACCTGGGCGACGGCGATCGGGTCACCGATACGCAGTCCGCCATGGTGCTCGAGCGGCTCCTCGGCCAGTTCCTCACGAATATCCAAGAGTAGGGCGCACCCGCAGCGCTGGAGGAGGCGAAGATGGCCAGATACAAGGGGCTCGGAGCGATCGGGCTCGCCCTGGGGGTGGCGCTGGCCTTGGCCGGCGTGACCGCGGCCCAGTCAGCGGGGCCGGAGGAGGTCGTGGATGAGGTCACCCAGGAGCTCCTGGAGGTGCTCGATGAGCGTGGTGAGGAGCTCGCCGACGACCCGGTGGCCCTCTACGATACCCTGGCGCCGCTGATCGAGCCGCACATCGCCTACGACCGGATCGGCGCGCGCATCCTCGGCCCGTACTGGCGCGAGGCCGATGCCGATACGCGGCAGCGCTTCATCCGCGAGTTCCAGCGCAGCCTGCTGCGCACCTACGCCTCCAGCCTCGAGGAGTACCAGGGGGACGTGGCGATCCGCATCCTCGGCAGCCGGCCCCGGGACGGCGGCGCCCAGGTGGGCATGGAGGTCGACACCGGCAGCGGGAGCCCGGCGCGCATCCTCTATCGCCTGGAGCAGCGTGATGGCGCCTGGAAGCTGGTGGACGTCACCGTGGAGGGCGTGAGCCTGATCCACAACTACCGCGAGGAGTTCCGGTCCCGGCTGCGGGACAAGGAGCTGCAGACGGTGATCGACGAGATGGCGGCGCGCAACCGGGAGCTCGGCTTCGAATGAGCCGCGCTAGCCTCGAGCGTGGCGCCGACGGCACCCTGCGCCTGACCGGCGCGCTGGACTTCGCCAATGCGCCTACGCTCTGGCGGCAGGGCCGGGCGATCTTCGACGCCGAGGGGGCCTCGCATCGGGAGATCGACCTGGCCGCCGTCGAGCGCACCGACAGCGCCGGCGTGGCGCTGCTCCTCGACTGGACCCGGCGGGCGCGTGCGCACGGCGGGGAGCTGCGGCTGCGCCACGTGCCGCAGCAGATGCTCGCCATCGTCCAGGCCAGCGGTGTGCAGGCGGTGTTCGAGATCGCCGACGATCCGGCCTGAATCGCGTATAATCCACGGCCCTGCGGCGGAAGATGCCGGCCAGCGTCGGAGGGGAGGCCTCCCATGATGGAGCCCGAGGAGATCGAGGGCCTGGTGCGCGCCGAGCTCGGCGACGCCCGGGTCCAGGTTCGCGGTGACGGTCGCCACTTCCAGGTGCTCGTGGTCACCCCGGCCTTCGAGGGGGTGTCGCGGATCAGGCGCCATCGCATGGTCCTCGACCCCCTGCGGGCGCACCTCGACCGGGATGCGCTGCACGCCATCTCCCTGCGCGCCCTGACACCCGGCGAGCACGAGTCCGAGCAGCAGGCGGGCTAGCCCTATGGAGCGGCTGCTCATCCGGGGCGGGACGCCGCTGCGCGGCGATATCCGGATCTCCGGGGCCAAGAATGCGGCCCTGCCGGTCATGGCGGCGACCCTGCTCGCGGATGGGCCGACCACGGTCGGCAACATCCCCCACCTCCACGACGTGACCACCACCATGGAGCTGCTCGGGCGCATGGGGGTGGAGCTGACCGTCCACGAGGGCATGGAGGTGGAGGTCAACCCGGCGACCATCGACAGCCTCCAGGCCCCCTACGAGCTGGTCAAGACCATGCGGGCCTCCATCCTCGTCCTCGGCCCCCTGCTGGCGCGCTTCGGGCAGGCGGAGGTGTCCCTGCCCGGTGGTTGCGCCATCGGCTCGCGGCCCGTCAATATCCACGTGGACGGGCTCCGCGCCATGGGCGCCGAGATCGAGGTGGCGGACGGCTACATCAAGGGCCGGGCCGGCCGGCTGCAGGGGGCGCATATCCGCATGGACCTCGCCAGCGTCACCGGTACCGAGAACCTGATGATGGCCGCGGCCCTGGCCCGCGGCACGACGGTCCTGGAGAACGCTGCCCGCGAGCCTGAGGTGGCCAACCTGGCCGCATGCATCAACGCCATGGGCGGCCGTGTCCGGGGGGCCGGCACCTCGACGCTGACCATCGAGGGCGTGGATCGGCTCCACGGCGTCCACCACCGGGTGCTGCCCGACCGGATCGAGACCGGCACCTACCTGGTCGCTGCCGCCATGACGGGCGGCGCGGTGCGGCTCAAGGATACGGCGCCGGAGCTGGTGGAGCCCATCCTCAGCAAGCTGCGCGAGAGCGGCGCTGAGGTGGAGACCGGCCGTGACTGGGTGGCGCTGCGCATGCGCGGCCAGCCTCGGGCCGTGGACCTGGAGACGGCCCCCTATCCGGGCTTCCCCACGGATATGCAGGCCCAGTTCTGCGCCCTCAACGCCATCGCCACCGGCGAGGGCCGGGTCACCGAGCGCGTCTTCGAGAACCGCTTCATGCACTGCCTGGAGATGCAGCGCATGGGCGCTGATATCCGGATCGAGGGGGCCACGGCGCAGATCCGGGGCGTCGAGCGGCTGACCGCCGCGCCGGTGATCGCTACCGATCTGCGCGCCTCGGCCAGCCTGGTGCTGGCCGGCCTGGTAGCCGAGGGCGAGACCTGGGTGGACCGGATCTACCACATCGACCGCGGCTACGAGTGCATCGAGGAGAAGCTGGCCCAGCTCGGGGCCGACATCCAGCGTGTCCCTGACTAGCCCAGGGCCCAATGTACGGAGGCCGACCGACGACCATGAGCCGAACGCTGACCCTCGCCCTGTCGAAGGGGCGGATCCTGGAGGAGACCCTGCCGCTGCTGGCGCGCTGCGGGATCGAGCCCCAAGAGGACCCGGACGCCAGCCGCAGGCTGATCATAGGCACCAACCGTGACGACGTGCGGCTGCTGGTCGTGCGCGCCTCCGATGTGCCGACCTACGTCGAGCACGGCGGCGCTGACCTGGGCGTAGCCGGGCGCGATGTGCTCCTCGAGCACGGCGGTGAGGGGCTCTACGATCCGGTGGACCTGGGCATCGCCCGCTGCCGGCTCATGGTCGCCGGGCCGCCGGACGGGCCGGCCGCCGTACGGCGGCCGCGCGTGGCGACCAAGTTCGTCCACCTGGCCCGTCAGCACTTCGCTGAGCAGGGCCGCCAGGCCGAGATCATCAAGCTCTACGGCTCCATGGAGCTGGCGCCGCTGGTGGGGCTGGCCGACCTGATCGTGGACCTCGTGGACACCGGCAACACGCTGCGCGCCAACGGCCTGGCGCCGCTGGAGCCGATCATGGATATCAGCGCCCGCCTGGTGGTGAACAAGGCCTCGCTGAAGACGAGCCCCAGGGGGGTCGGCGCGTTGATCGAGGATATGGCCGAGGCGTCGCGAGCCCCAGCGGCGAGCTAACGGACGCGGAGACGAGGGGAGGAGCCATGGTCGAGATCAAGCGGTTGAGCACCACGCAGCCGGACTTCTGGGACAGCCTCGAGGCCCTGACCAGCTGGGGCAGCCACCCGGGCGCGGCCGTCGAGCAGCGCGTCGCCGAGGTCGTCGATGGCGTGCGCAGCGGCGGTGACGCGGCGCTGCTCGACTACACCCGTCGGTTCGACGGCCGGGAGGCCGAGTCGGTGGCGGCGCTGGAGGTCCCGGGGGCGGAGATGGCCGCTGCCTTGGAGCGCATCGCGCCGGAGCGACGCGAGGCCCTGGAGCAGGCTGCCGAGCGGATCCGCACCTACGCCGAGCACCAGCGCCTGACCTCCTGGGAGTACGAGGATGCCGACGGCAATCGGCTGGGGCAGCAGGTCAGCGCCCTGGACCGGGTGGGGGTCTACGTCCCCGGCGGCAAGGCGGTGTACCCCTCGTCGGTACTGATGAGCGCCGTCCCTGCGCGAGTCGCCGGGGTGGAGGAGATCATCATGGTCGTGCCGGCACCGGACGGTGAGCTGTCGCCGCTGGTGCTCGCGGCCGCCCACGTCGCCGGCGTCCATCGGATCTGGACGCTCGGCGGCGCGCAGGCGGTGGCGGCGCTGGCCTACGGGACCGAGACCGTGCCCAGCGTGGACAAGATCGTCGGGCCCGGTAATGCCTACGTCGCCGAGGCCAAGCGCCGGGTCTACGGCGTGGTGGGCATCGACATGATCGCTGGCCCCTCCGAGGTGCTGATCATCAGCGACGGCCAGGCAGATCCGGAGTGGATCGCCATGGATCTATTCTCCCAGGCCGAGCACGACGAGGAGGCCCAGGCCCTGCTGGTCTGCCCCGACTTCGTCTTCCTCGACCAGGTCCAGGCGGCCATGGAGCGCCTGCTGCCGGATCTGGAGCGATCGGAGGTCATCCGCGCCTCGCTGGCCGAGCGCGGCGCCCTGGTCTGCGTCCGCGACCTCCAGGAGGCGCAGCAGGTGGCCAACTACGTGGCCCCGGAGCACCTGGAGCTGTCGGTGGCGGAGCCCGACCGGCTGGTCGGCGGCATCCGCCACGCCGGGGCCATCTTCCTGGGCCACTACAGCGCCGAGGCCCTCGGCGACTACTGCGCCGGGCCCAACCACACCCTGCCCACCTCGCGCACCGCCCGGTTCGCCTCGCCGCTGGGGGTCTACGACTTCCAGAAGCGCTCGACGACCCTGTGCTGCTCGCCCCAGGGGGCCGCCAGGCTGAGCCGCCCCGCCGCGGAGCTCGCCCGCGGCGAGGGGCTGACGGCCCACGCCCGCTCGGCGGACTACCGCGGCCAGCAGGAGGGTGGCGGTGAGTGATGCTGCCTCTCGCGCCGCCCGCTGGGTCCGGCCTCAGGTCCAGTCGCTGCGCGGCTATCGCGTGGCCGAGCCGGGGGACGCCATCAAGCTGGACGCCATGGAGAGCCCCTGGCCCTGGCCGGGGGCGCTGGAGGCGGCCTGGCTGGAGCGCCTGCGCTCGGTGGCCATCAATCGCTACCCCGATGCGGCGGCGCGCGAGCTCAAGCCGCTGCTCCGCGACGCGCTCGGGGTCCCGGCAGGTGCGGGGGTGGTCCTCGGCAACGGCTCCGACGAGCTCATCCAGCTCCTCGACCTGGCGGTAGCCGGGGGCGGCCGTACCGTCCTGGCCCCGGCGCCGAGCTTCGCCATGTACCGGGTCATCGCCGAGGTCGCGGGCGCCGAGTACGTCGAGGTCCCCCTGGGGCCGGACTTCGAGCTCGACCTCGCGGCGACCCTGGAGGCCCTGGCCGCCTACCAGCCTGCGGTGACCTACCTGGCGCACCCCAACAACCCCACCGGCAACGGCCTGGACCTGGATGCCGTGGCGGAGGTGGTAGCGCAGGCGGACGGCCTGGTGGTCGTCGACGAGGCCTACGCGCCGTACGCCGACACCACCTTCCTGCCGCGGGTGCTCGACCACCCCAACTGCCTGCTCCTGCGGACCCTCTCCAAGGTCGGCCTGGCCGGCCTCCGGGTGGGCGCGCTCATCGGCCACCCGGCCTGGCTGGAGGAGCTGGAGAAGTGCCGGCTCCCCTACAACCTGAGCACGCCGGCCCAGGCAAGCGCCGCCTTCGCCCTGGAGCACCGGCAGGCCTTGGATCGCGCGGTCTCGCAGGTGCTCGCCGAGCGCGGGCGGCTGGCGGAGGCGCTGCCGGCGGTTTCGGGTGTCCAGCAGGTCTGGCCGACGCAGACCAATTTCCTCACCTTCCGCGTCCCGCAAGGGTGCGGGGAGGCGGTGCACCGCGGGCTCCTGGAGCGGGGGGTGCTCATCAAGTCCCTCCACGGCAGCCATCCGCGGCTGGCGGATTGCCTGCGGGTGACCGTGGGCCGGCCGGAGGAGAATGACCGCTTCCTGTCGGCCCTGGCGGAGACCCTGTCGCTGCTGCGCTGAGCGAGCCCGGGCCCGTGGCGCCCGGGCCCGTGGCGCCCGGGCCGCGGCGTCGGCGCCTCAGCGGCGCCCCGGCTGGCGCGGCTGCGCCATCTCCGGGCGGTCGCCGAGGGTGACCCGGCTGGAGAATCGATCGCCGTCCCGGTAGCCGCTGACCTCCAGCTCCGTACCCGGCGCGCCCCGGCTTGCCGCTCGCAGCAGGTCCTGCACGTCGCGGATCGCCTGCTCGCCGAGCCGGGTGATGACATCGCCCGGCTGGATGCCGGCCTGGTCCGCCGGCCCGCCGGGGAAGACGTCGGTGACGCCGATGCCCTCGGTATCGGGGGCGACCCCGAACGACTCGGCCAGCGCCGGGGTCAGCCGCTGGGCCTGGACCCCGAGCCAGCCCCGCACCACGCGGCCGTGCTCGATCAGGTCCGTGGTGACCGTCTGCGCGATGCCCGCCGGGATGGCGAAGCCGATCCCCTGCGAGCCGCCGCTATCGCTGAAGATGGCCGTGTTGATGCCCACCAGGCTCCCCCGGGCGTCGATCAGCGCCCCGCCGGAGTTGCCGGGGTTGATCGCCGCATCGGTCTGGATGAAGTTCTCGAAGGTGGACAGGCCGAGCTGGTCCCGGCCGGTGGCGCTGATGATCCCCTGCGTCACCGTCTGCCCGACCCCGAAGGGGTTGCCGATGGCGAGGACGACGTCGCCGACCCGGACCCGGTCGTCCTCGGCGAACGTGATCACCGGCAGGTCGGTGGCGTCGATGCGCAGCACCGCCAGGTCCG
>CAJXLI010000001.1 GCA_913055575.1 uncultured Ectothiorhodospiraceae bacterium | reverse complement strand
TGGTTACGAACTGCTCAATCACCGACATCAACAAGGCGGCACCTTGGCTCTCACGGCTTTCTCGTGAATACGACAGGGTGAAGCGCGAAACGCCCCCTATAGCCGGCTCGGCTTAGGGGGCGTAGTTCATGAGACCCCCCATACGTTTGCCGGGACTAGCCATACATGGGTCATGAGCAATGACGGCTGACGCAACGCAGACGAGTTCGGAGGCTTGCGATCTGGCCGAGGCGCTGGAACTGGAGAGCATCTCGCTCACAAGCCTCCACATGGACACGCCCGAACAGCCGGAGACGCAATCGGGCAAGCTTCGGTTCCGGTTCGATATCGGCCACGATCATGAGGCCCTCGCTGGCGAGGTTGGAGGCACCGCCCTGGCCTCCGCGGAGATCACTGTGCAGGGCTACCCGGATGACGCACCCGAGCCCTCCGCGGACGCCAGCCAGGTCGAAGACGGCCTGTTGATCTACCTTCGCGCTCGCTATTCCCTCGCTTATCGCGTCGTCGTCCCCGGGCAATGGAGCGAGGCCGAACAAGAGCACTTCAACGTACGGTGTGTGGCCTATCACGCCTGGCCCTATTTCCGCGAGCTTGTCCAGAACGTCACGAGTCGCTCGCCCATCCGGGATGTAACACTACCCCTATTTGTCCCGAACAAGCTCAACCGCAGCGCAGAGGAACGCGACTGAGCAGATCCGCGCCAAAGGCTCGCCCTCCCCCCCGACCGCGAGGGCATGGCCGAGCTCTTCCACCGGGAGGGCTTCCAGCGGGAGGGCTTCCAGCGGGTCATCCACCTCGCCGCCCAGGCCGGGGTGCGCCACTCCCTCACCGACCCGTACAGCTACGTCGACAGCAACGTCACCGGAACCCTCAACGTCCTCGAGGGCTGCCGCTACAACGGCGTCGAGCACCTCACCTACGCCTCGACCAGCTCCGACACCCCCTGGCGCCTCTACAACATCGGCGCCGACGAGCCGGTGCCGCTGATGCGCTTCGTCGAGGTCCTCGAGCGGGAGCTCGGCGTCACGGCCGAGAAGCGCTACCAGCCGCTGCAGCCCGGCGACATACTCGAGACAGACCCACCCGGATAGCACCGATCTGGCGCGGGATACCGGCTACCGGCCGCAGGTATCCGTCGAAGAGGGCGTGCGCCGGTTCGTCGAGTGGTATCGGTGGTACTATCAGCTCTGAGGGATGCACCGTGAGCGCTCGGCAGCATCAACCTCAAGGGTACTTGTCCGCTTGAGCCCGTCTATCGGGGCCTGAGCTCGGCTGTTTAACCTCCCTCGGCGAGTTGCATCGGAGGGAGGCTCGAGATGACCCGCCAGGAGAAGGATCGCGAGGCCAAAGCTGCGCCACACGCCGTTCCAATTGACGACCTTGCATCGTCGGGATTTTGTGTACACAGTAGATGTACACACTCGGCGAGATGTAGAGTTCTATGAAAGAGGTGAACGTCCGCGAGGCCCGTACGAACCTGGCGCAGATCCTCAAGGAGGTGGAGCAGGGGCAGGAGGTGCGCATCCTGCGCCGCGGCCACCCCATCGCCCAGATGACCCGCCCCGAGGAGACCGTTCAGGGATTCCGCTCGCGCGCCGATCTGCGACAGGAGCTCCCGCCAGCGCACGAGGAGGCTGCCCAGGCCACGCGCGCGATCCGTGACGCCGAGCGGTATTGATGATGCTCTACGCCGACACGAGCGCCATCCTGCCCTATTATCGGCACGAGCCTGCGAGCGCCGCCGTTGAGCGGCTCTTCATGGCTCAATCCCAGCCGGTGGCGATCAGCCATCTCACGCGCGTGGAGGTCGCGTCGGCGCTCGCCCGGTGGGTGCGCATGGCGGAGCTCACGGAGACCCAGGCCAATCGGGTCGAATCGGCTTTTCACGAGGACCTCCATGAGGGACGTTTCCGCGTACTGGAACTCGACCACGCCCTATACGATCGAGCCACGCATTGGCTCCTGGCTCGACGGACCAGCCTGAGGACGCTGGACGCCCTGCACCTGGCCTGCGCCGAGGCACACAACCTGTCCCTGTTGACCTTGGATGAGCCCCTCCGAGCGGCGGCCGAGTTCCTGGGCGTCAAGACCCGCGAGTTGTGCACTGAACCGTAGTCCTCCGTGCACGCCCGGCCCCGGACAACCGCAATCTGCCTCAAGGATGGGCGAACTCCTGCAGCCCGGCGACGTGCCCGAGACCCACTCGGATATCACCGACCTGGCGCGGGATACCGGCTACCGGCCGCAGGTCAGCGTCGAGGCGGGCGTGCGGCGCTTCGTGGCGTGGTATCGGTGGTACTACGGGGTGTAGAGGCAGAGCCGAACGAAGGCGGTGAGTGCAGAGACATCAACTTGACAAGTTGTCAATACCGTAGCAGTTTTATGGAAGATCCCACCGCGAGGCCGCCGCCATGCACACCGTCCAAGTCGGGGAGATGAAGGCCCACCTCTCGGAGATCCTTGAGCGGATCCGCACCGAGGGCGAGGAGTTCGTGCTGGAGTTCGGCCGCGGGCACGAGAAGGTGGCTGTCCTCGTGCCCTACGAGAAATACCGTCAGCAGCAACGCACCGCCCTCACGCCGGGGCTGTTGCAGGAGCGGGCCTCCTTTGCGTTCCACGAGGACTCTGCCGACAGCGCCTTTGCCGACTACCGGCCCTACGGGCTAAAGCTCATCGACGACTGACCACCGATTACGACAGCGCCCCATTCAAGGCGTCAGCGGTAATTGGATCCCGGGGGAGCTTGCGTCCAGAAGGCTCCCTCATAATGGGCATGGATTTCTCGGTCTTTTGTCAATAACGGAGCCTGGAAGAGAGCTGATTGGGCCACAATCATTCGGTTCTAGCATATAACCATGCAATGACGTGGGTGTCCAAATAGATCGCGGTCGGTATCGACACGAGCAAGGCCTATGAATACGAGGAGGCCGAGGCGCAGAGGCGCTGCCAGCCCGATCCGGCATGCGTTCGGCTCTTTCGAGGTGGTACTGTGTAGATGGCTGCGCCTGGACGCGCTAAGCTTCCACGCTGGCAACGGAGAGCCGTATCGTCGTGATCCAGATCGCCCTGCAAATCTGCCTCGCCTTCGCGCTGACAGCTGTCCTCCTGCTGCTCCTGCGCCGCCCGGCGATGCAGGCCGGGCTCGTGGACCAGCCGACTAGCCGCAAGCGGCACGGGCGGGCGGTGCCGCTGATCGGCGGCGTCTGCATCACGATCGGCTTCGTGGCGGCGGCCCTGCCGGCGGATCTCGGGCTGCGCGACTACCAGGGGCTCTTCGCGGGCATGGGCACGCTCCTGCTCCTGGGCATCGTCGATGACCTCGTGGAGGTCGACAGCAGGGCGAGGCTCGGCATCCAGATCCTGGCAGCGCTGCTGATGGCCGCCTGGGGTGGCCTCCACGTCGAGGACCTGGGCGCCCTGCTCGGGCCGGGCACCTCCCTCAGCCTGGGGCCGTGGGCCATACCGTTTACCGTGCTCTGCGTCGTCGGCCTGATCAACGCCGTCAACATGTTCGACGGCGTCGACGGCCTCGCCGCCGGGACCGTCGCCATCGCCCTGGGGTGGCTGGTGCTCGCCGGGGCCGTGGGCGGCGCCGGGGCGTGGCCCGTGCTGGCCGGCCTCCTCCTCGCCGCCATCAGCGCCTTCCTGGTCTTCAACCTGCGCAACCCGTGGCGCCGCCAGGCGGCCTGCTTCCTGGGCGACTCCGGCAGCACGGCCATCGGCTTCGGCCTGGCCTGGTTAGCGGTCGAGGCCGCGGCGGGGACGGCCCCCGTGCTGCCGCCGATCGCCATTGCCTGGATCCTGGCCCTGCCCGTGTCCGACGCGATCACCCTCATGGCGCGGCGCGCGCTGCGCGGGGTCCACCCGTTCCGCCCGGACCGCAAGCACCTGCACCACATCTTCTACCGGGCCGGCTTCACGCCGGGGCAGACGGTCTCCATCCTCCTCGTCGCCAGCGCGGTGCTGGGGGGTATCGGCGTCCTGGGCGCCTGGGCCGGCGTGCCGGAGTGGCTTCTGTTGCTGCTGCTCCTGCCGGTGGCGGCCGGCCAGGCCCTGATACACGCGCGGGCCTGGCGGATCGCCCGGCTGCTCGGGAGGTACCTGCGCCGGGCGCGCTCGCGCGGGTCCGGCTGAGCGTGGTGGCTATCGCGACAGCTCGGCCCGGGACGACCACGCCTGCGCCACGCCGACGCCGAGCAGAACGGCCGTCATGGCGGCTATGGCCGGGATCTGCAGGCTGAAGTCGACGGCCGAGTGTAACCCCACCTGGAGCCCGACCGCGCCCGCCAGGGTCGGGATGTGGCCGTCCCGCCGCCGCATGGGCGCGCTCACCAGGCAGGTCCCGATGGCCACGACCCCCGGCAACACCAGCAGCAGGGCCAGGGGCCAGCCGCCCGTCAGGAGCAGCTCCAGGTAGGTGCTGTGCGCCATGCCCCACTGCCCCGGCAGGTCCGCAGGCTGGTAGAAGCGAAAGACCTCGCGGAAGGTGCCCAGTCCGGTCCCTATCCACGGCGCATCGCCGGCAGCGTCCAGCACCACCGCGTAGGCGTCGAAGCGTTGCTCGGTCTCCAGCTCCGTACCCGCCAGGCGGTCCAGGGTCACGCCCCCGGACAGCGCCAGGGTCGCCAGCAGGCCGAGCGCGATGAGGGCCACGACGGTGCGCCGTACGAGGGCGCCGAAGACGCGGCGGGAGAGGAGCAGGAGGACGACCACGATCAGGCCGAGGAGGCTCGTGACCACCCCCGCCCGGGAGTGGGTGAGCAGCAGCGCGGATAGGAGCGTGAGCCAGGCGCCGGTGAGCCAAAGGCCCGAGCCGAGCAGGTAGCCTGCCACCACCCGGCGCCGCTCCCCGGCGGTCTCCGCGCCTCCCAGGCGCTCGCGCAGCTCGCCGAGCAGCAGGGCCGTGACCGTCAGCCAACCGGTGCCGAGCACGGTCGCCGCGTTGTTGCGGTTGACCAGCGTGCCCGTCACCTCGCCGGGGGTTCCCTCCAGCCACAGGACCGTCCCGAGCCCTCCGAGGTAGACCACCAGGCCGTAGACGGCGAAGGCCGTGCAGCCCGCGGCGACCCAGCGGAGCACGGCCCGCGCCACGTAGCGCGACCGTCCGGCCTGGACCGCCACCCAGAACAGGGCGCCGTAGGCCGCCAGGCGCATCAGGGCGTCCAGCGTGTCCGCCGGGGCGAGCGAGACCCTCGGCGTCACCGCCGTCGCCAGGGCCTGCCCGGCGCTCGCCCAGAGCGGGTGCGCCAGGCCGGCCGGCGGTGCCGGCCACAGCTGCAGGGCGACGAGGGCCAGGGCGAGCAGGTACGGGATGGCGAGCCAGCGCAGGTGGCGCGGGTGGACGGTGGGCCCGCCGGCAGCGAGCTGCTCCCGGACGCTCGCCAGCAGCACCGCCCCCGCAGCGGCGACCAGGGCTGCCCAGACGGCGGTATGCACCCCGCCGAAGAGGACAAGGGTAAGCAGAGGCGGCAGGACGAGCGCGATGGCCCAGTACCGGAGCACGGTTAGTCGCCCTCCCCGGCCGGGACGAGCCGGTCGCGCAGCGGGCTGTCCACCGGCAGGGCGCTCACCAGCGCCGCCGTCCGGCCCGTGCGCTCGGCGATCTGCTGCACTCGGTCCGGCCTGTGGGCCGCGGCGCGCCGCAGTGCGCGCTCGGCCCAACCCCGGTCACCCGCATCGATGGCGGGCCAGAGGCGGAGCACCAGCTCCGCACGCGTGAGATGGAGCGCCTCGACGTGGGGGCCCGTGAGGGCGGACAGCTCCAGCGCGTCCAGCACCGCCGGCGTGCGGGTATCGGCGAGGTAGTAGCGCACCTCCGCCAGGCGCGTCCAGCCGTAGGGCTCCGCCGGCGCCTCGGCGAGCCCCGCCACGATGGCCCGCCGCGCCCGGCGCAGGCCGGCGGCTGTCCGCTCCTCCGCCGCCGCCTGTTGCCAGGCGGTCAGCCGTACCAGCCCGAGCTCGGCGTAGTAGTCGGCATCGCCGCGGATCGCCGCCGCTGTACCAAGGGCGGCGGCGGCCTGATCCAGGGCCTCGCCCTCGGGCTGCTCGCCGCGCTCCAGGGCGCCGACCACACTGGAGGCGGGGGCACGCGCAATCTCGGCGGCCAGGGTCCAGCCGCCGCCGCCGATCAGCGCCAGGGCGAGCAGGCCGGCGACTACGGTCGGCAACGATGCGCGGATACGGGCGGGCATCACGACGTGTAGTACTTCTGGCCGTAGCCGTAGTAGTAGCCGGAATCGCCGTAGCCGTACTGCGCATGGCGGCGGACGTTCACCATGTTCAGCAAGGCACCGGCCAGGTGGCCGCCAGCCTCGCGGACCTGCTTCAGGCCCATGCCCACCGTCTCGCGGCGCGTCTCCGCCCAGTGCACGATGTAGGCCGTGGTATCGGCCACCCGCGCCAGCAGGCGGGCATCGGAGACCACCAGCACCGGGGGCGAGTCCAGCACCACGAGGTCGTACTCCGTGGCGGCGTGGCGCAGGAGCTGCCGGAGCCGGTCCGAGGCCAGCAGCTCCGGCGGGTTGGGCGCGTCGCTGCCGGCCGGCAGCAGGTGCAGGCCCGTCGTCTCGTCCTGCTGCACAGTCGTCTCGAAGTCGGCGCCCTCGGCCAGCACGTCCACGAGCCCGGCCTCGTTGGTCAGGCCCAGCACCCTGTGGCAGCTGGGGTGGCGCATATCGGTATCCACCAGCAGCACCCGGCGCCCCCCCTGGGCGGCGGAACGCGCCAGCGAGACAGCTACCGTGGTCTTGCCCTCCCCCGGCCGCGAGGAGGTCAGCAGCACCACCCGCGGCGGCTCATCCACGTCGGAGAGCAGGATTGAGGTGTGCAGGCTGCGCATGGCCTCGCCGTAGGCCGACCCCGGCCGCTCGGCGACGTACTCGCTGGGCGAGGTGCGCTGGCGCTGGCGGCGCGAGAGCAGGGGGACGAGCGCCAGGCCTCCTACCCCCGTCAGCCGCTCGATCTGCTCCAGGCTGCGGTAGCCGTGGTCGAGCAGCTCGAGCAGGAAGGCAAAGGCGAGCCCCAGCATCGCGGAGAGGACGAAGGCGCCCCCCACCATCAGCTTCTTGTTGGGATAGGAGGCGGCGCTGGGCACCTCGGCCTGGGAGATGATGCGCGCATCCGGGGTCTGGATCCCCTGCTGGTTCGAGGTCTCCTTGAGGCGGCTCAGGAAGGTCTCGTAGAGGGCGCGATCGGCCTCGACCTCGCGCTGGAGCTGGCGCAGCTCGATCTGCTTCTGGTTCAGCTCCGCCGAGCGCTCCTCTAGCTTCTCCAGATTCTCCTCCAGGGAGCGCTCGCGGGCCCGGGCGACCTCGACCTCGTTCTCCAGGTTCTGGAGGATCTTGCGCACCTCGGCGTCGATCTTCTCGCGGATGTCCTCGAGCTCGGCCTTGGCGTTGATCATCTTGGGGTGGCGCGGGCCGTACTCGCTGGACAGGTCAGCGACCCGGCGCTCGACCTTCGCCTCCTGCGTGCGCAGCGTCTGGATCAGGTCGGAGTCGAGCACCTCGGCGGCGGACTCCACGGTGCTGTCCTCACCCTGGACCAGGGAGCGGACCTGCTGCAGGCGCGATTCCGCCTCGGCGCGCTCGGCGCGCGCCTCGATGAGCTTCTGGTTGACCTGGGAGAGCTGCTGATCGCTGAGGAGGGTGTCCTCGCCCTTGGTCAGGCCGGCCTCGACGCGGAACTGCTGGACGGCGCGCTCGCCCGCCTCCACCTCCTCGCGGAGCTCCTGGACGCGCTTGTTGAGCCACTCCGTGGCCCGCTTGGTGGCCTGGTACTTCGCCTCGAGCTGCTCGTCGAGGTAGTTCTCGGCGACGGCATTGGCGATCTCCGCGGCCGTCTCCGGGCTCTCGCTGGTCGCGGAGATCCGGATACCCCGCGAGGTGCCGATCTGCGATACCTCGACGCTGCTGCGCAGAGCCGCCACGACCTGGGCACGCTGCCGGGCGAGCCGCTCCTCGGGGGTGGCCGGCTCCGGCTCCTCCGGGGCTGCGCCCACGGCAGCCCGCCAGGACGCCGGGATCCAGCCGATCGGGTCCAGCTGCGCCAGCGGGCCCGGCTCGCGCAGGGCCGGATTGAACTCCGGATCCTCCACGAGGTTGAGATCCTCGGCGACGGCCTCCATGACGTTGGCGGAGGTGATGACCTCGATCTCGCTCTCGACGACCTCGGCGTTGATACCGGGGCCGCTGAGCACCGACTCCACGTCCACCACGCGCTGCTGGCGAGCCTCGATCATCAGCTCGCTCGTGGCCGTATAGCGCGGCGTGAGCTGGTAGGCCACGAGGACCGCGAGCAGCGTGATCACGACGATCGTGGAGGCGATAACGCCCTTGCGGCGCCAGAGCTGGCGCAGCAGCTCGCCGAGATCGATCTCGTCGCTTTCTGGGGCTGGCGCTGCCGGGGCGGGCTGCGTCGCCTGGCTCGGCTGAGCCGCCGGCTGGCCGCCTTGCGCCTCGGGCCGAGGGGGCTCTTGCTGGCTAATGGGCTACTCCTCCCTCATGACGTAACCGGTCCGGACGGTGCGTCGGCAGCACCGTCTGCCCTTGTACAGCCTCCGTTGCAGCAGCAGGGGTCAGAAGAACCGCTCGGGCACGCGGATGGTGTCGCCCGGCAGGACCACCGTATCGGCCTCCGCCTCATGCTCCTGGCGCTCGTCGGCCTTGTTGGAGCGGATGATGACGACCTCGTCCTTGGCGGCCCGATAGGTGTAGCCACCCGCCAGCGCGATCGCCTCGGTGACGGTGATATCGTTGACGTAGTCGTAGCTGCCCGGCTCCTTGACCTCGCCCAGCACGTAGAAGGGGCGGTAGTTCAGCACCTGCATGCTGACGCGCGGATTCTTGAGGTAGTCGGGCTTGAGCTGGTCGACGATGCGCTGCTCGGCCTCGCGCAGGGTCAGCCCACCGATCGCCACCTCGCCGATCAGCGACATGGCGATCGTGCCGCTCGCGTCCACCTCGAACTCGCCGGAGAGGTCCTCTTGGCCGTAGACCGTAATGCGGACCTGATCCCCGGTGCCGAGCCGATAGGCGGGCTGATCTGCCGCCGCGGCAGCAGCAGCCACCGGGACGGCCCCGGCAAGGACCAAGGCCAGGATAAGCACGAGCACCGATCGCATGGACACCCCCGCGCTGCAAGGTTGGTTGGGCTGGTCATGCTAGCAATGCCCTGGCCGGCCGGGAACCGGCGGCCAGGGGCTCAGTACTGCGCGGTCAGCTCGAGCATTACCCGATTGCGCGTGTAGTCGTAGTCCCGATCCGTCTCTGACGAGTCGCGGGCGCTGTGCGTGTAGCCCAGCTCGGCCTCGGCGTAGCGGTTCACCATATAGGTCGCGCCTATCCCGGCGCTCCAGACGTCGTCCTCGCGGCCGATGCCCTGGTAGTCGTTGAGGCTGTAGGACGCCTCGGCATCCAGCAGGAGGTTGCGCAGGAGCTCGTGGTCGACCCGGAGCGTCGTGAGGTTGGTGAAGTAGCCGCTCGCGTCCCGCTGGGTAGTCTCCCGGAGGCTACGCTCGAAGGTAGCCCGGACGCTGGTGAGCTGGGAGACATTGGAGGTGAGCGACACGCCAGCGTCCCATCCGTCGGCCGTCTCCAGGGCCGGATCGTCGTAGTCCTGGGAGCGATACCCGGCGAACACCTCACCGAAGGTGACGCCGGTGAGGTCGAAATCCATGCCTACCGCCAGCTCGTAGCCCTCGGAATCGCGATCGAAGCCGCTATTCTTGGTCTCATCGTAGCTACGGACGTCGTAGGCGCCTTCCACGAACGTGGCGAAGCGGCGCTGGATCTGGTAGGAGATGCGCGCCCTTCCCTCGTAGGTGTCGCGGTCACGGTCGTCATTGTCGATGGTCCCGCCCCCGGCCCTCGGCACGTCGTCGTAGTCCAGCCGGTCGTAGGTGGCGGTCACGCGGGTGGTCACCCGGTTCCACTGCACCTCGCCGCCCGCGAAGGCGTTGTAGTTGTCGTACTCCGTCGGCTCCTTGCCATTGACGTCGTCCGGCGAGCCGCGATCCTCGTGGCCCCGCCGATAGGACGCCCCGCCGAAGAGGTTGTCGTTGCGGGTGACGTCGTAGCGCCCGTCGACGCCGATGTTGTAGTCCTCGTAGTCCTCGCCGCTATAGTCGTCGTAGGCGGCGAGGTCGGCGCCGGCGCGGAAGTTCAGGGCGTGGTTGGCCCAGCGGCTCTCGACGCTGACATTGGGCCGTAGGTGCGTGATGTAGTCGCTCTCGACATCGTCGCCCGACGGGTTGGCGAAGATGTTGTCGTTGTACTCCCCTTCCAGACTAACCGACGGGAAGACCAGGAAACCGCCGGCTGTCACCCCCCGCGGATCTAGCCTGGGACGATCCCGGTCCAGGACCGTCTCACCGGGCTGCAGGCGCTGCTGCGCCTCTCCGTTCTGCTGTGCCCCGGCCGGCGCTGACACGAGTAGTAGCGCCGTGGCCAATGTGCTAATTGTCCCCCGAGCAGACACGCGCAGTAGCGCCGTGCCGGCGCCCCTAGCGGAGTTCCTAGGCATAATACACTTCCTTTTTTCGTGGCGTCCCCTCGATCTACGCGCCCGGCTCATCGCGGCGTGCGCGCGTTGCCGGGCACCTCAAGTCCAGAGACTCGGTAGCCGCACGCGCTACTGGATGGGGCTCGTATCCTGAGACGGGTTCTCGGTGACCGAGGACGAGGGGTTGATCAGCGTGTCGCCAGCGCCACCACCCCCGGCCTCGGCGACCTCCAGTCCAGCCTGTTGTGCAGCCTGGTTCGCATTGGCCCTGGCCGCATCCGATACATTCGGGTTGTTCTGCATGCCAGCGGTAAGGGTCGTGACGTAGTCCTCCTCCGGGATCCCGCTGATCTGCGAGGCAGCCTGCGAGGCAACCCGCACCGCATCACCGGCTGCCTCCGGGTTCGAGCGAGCGGCTCCGTCAACAATCGCCTGGAGCTTCGCCTGGACCTGCTCCGTATCGCCCTCTGCCTGGCTGGCCTGGCTGCTGGCGTAGGCGGCGGCGGCCGTAACGGCATCGGCATCCTCCTGGATCCCTGCAGCCTCCAGGGCCGCCATAAAGGCATTCTCCGTATCCTCCTCCGCCACGGCGGCCGCGATAGCGGTGGCGAGGTCCGCGTCCAGTGTCACGGTCTGGCCATTGGGGAGCACCACCGTAACGCTCGTGATATTACCCTGCTGATCCTCGGCGACCGTGACCTCCTGGGCCACTGCCTGCGGCCCGAGCGCCACCCCGAGCGACAGGACGAGGGCCCCGGCGGCCTGGGCCATCCGGATCCTGGTGCACTTGCTGGCTGTCATGACATCCTCTCCTGCTTGGCCTGGCTAGCGGACCAGGCGTGACCTACCCTGGCACCGCCGTGTTGATTCGATCTGTTACTGTCAAACGTAACACTCCTTTGGACAGGATCAACAAACAGCCCGGTGGCGGCCTACGGCCACGCTCGCCCCGGGACGCTCTCCGGCTCGCCGTCAGGCGCCAACGCAAGGCCCCGCCTAGCCGGGGGCAAGCATGCGATTTTTCGCCACAGGGTCGACGCGGACAGGGAGGGATCCCCATGAGCCACTACTACGGCATCCGGAACTGCAGCCACCTGCTCAAGGCCCTCGCCCTGGCCGCGCTGGTAGGGGCTCCCCTCGGGTCGAGCAGCGCTCAGGAGGCGGATCCGCAGCTCACGCGCGAGCAGATCCGGGAAATCCAGACCAGGCTCAACGAGCTCGGCTTCGACGCCGGGCCGACGGACGGGCTCATCGGCCCGCAGTCGCGCTCCGGCGTGCTGGCCTTCCGGACCGCGCACGGCTACGATACAGACGTTCCCCTGAACGAGCGCCTGCTCAGGCGCCTGCGCGAGGCCGCGGCCTCGGAGGGTGGGACGGATGACCCCGGTACCGCCGCGCCGGGCAGCGGCGGCGGTGACACCCCGGACGCCCAGGCCGGAACGGGTCCCGAGGCGGCGGTGGACGGTGGCAGCACCGCAGGGCCGGCGGCGGATACAGACGCCTCCAGCGCCGAGCCGCAGCCCCCCTCCTCGGAGCGAGGCGCCTCGCAGCCGGAGGGAGCGGGCAGCCGGGGCAGCCGGCTCATCGGCTCGAGGTGGCGGTTCGAGGATGAGAACGGCGCGACCCTGACACTGACCTTCCGCTCGGGTGGCCGGATCGCGCGCGACGGGCTGATCGACGAGAGCTGGCAATGGCGTATGGAGGGGGATACGGTCGTCATCGAGTACGATGCGGGTGTCGGCCTGTCCGCGAGGCGTCAGGGGCATCTCGTCGATACGGGCCGGATGCGCGGTACGGGGTCGAGCCCTGCCGAGCGCTCCTGGGAGTGGACGGCCCGCCGGATCGAGACGGCCGAGGCGTCGGCTAACGGCAGCTAGCGGCACGGCCTCAGCCAGCCGAGGAGGTAGCCAACCCAACCACCATGCTGCTCACGCGTCTCAAGGGCCGCCTGCGCAGAGATCCGCCCCGCGACGAGGCCCGTGTACCCGCAGATACGCTCGTCTACGCGGTCGGGGACATCCACGGCAGGGCCGACCTGCTGCAACGCCTGCAGGACCGGATCGCCGCCGATGCCGCCCCTATGCCGGAATCGCGGCGCGTGCTCATCTACCTGGGCGACTACATCGACCGGGGGCTGGACAGCCGGCACGTCCTCGAGCTGCTGCTCGAGCGTACGATGCCCGGTTTCGAGACCGTCCACCTTGCCGGCAACCACGACGCCTGGCTCCTCGCCTTCCTGGAGGACCCGGCGGCCGGGCCGCAGTGGCTCGAGAACGGGGGAAGGGCCACCCTCTACAGCTACGGGGTCGGCGCACCCACGGCCGCAGCAGCCGGGCCGGCCGAGATGGCGGACCTGCGCGACAGGCTGGCGGCTCGCCTGCCCGAGCGCCACCGGACATTCCTGGCAGGGCTCGCCTACCAGCACGTCGAGGGCGACTACCTGTTCGTCCACGCCGGGATTCGCCCGGGCGTGCCTCCGGAGGCGCAGGACACGGAGGATCTGCTCTGGATCCGCGACCCCTTCCTGGCGAGCCGGGCGGACTTCGGGGCGACAGTCGTGCACGGCCACTCCGTGGTGTCGGCCCCGGAGGTCCACGACAACCGCATCGCGGTGGATACGGGCGCCTACGCGACCGGGCAGCTGACCGCGCTCCGGCTGCGCGGTAGCGAGCGGGACTTCTTGACGGCCTAGGGCCGCGCGGCCCGAGGGCTCCGCCGCTCAGCCCCCTCTGGACCGGCTCTCGGGACTGCTCAACGCGCTGGCCGGACCCGGAGCGGCGAGAGCAGGCTCGTGGGACAGGGGCGCCCTCGGCTCGACGGCCACGCCTGGACACGCTAGGCTGCCGCGCCGGGCGTCGAGGCCCGGGTGCAGGCGCGGGCCGGGCGCTCCGCCAGCGCTACCCGGAAGATGCCCGCGCTGGGCGCGCTCGCAATCCCAAGACTGATGGCTCGGTAGCCGCATGGACAACCTCTCTCCCTCCCGCCTGCTCGCCTTCGCCGGGCTATTCGTCCTCCTCAGCCTCGGCGGCGCCTGGGCGATCTACGCCAGTGTCGCGGAGCACTCGGTGGGCTTCGACGCTCGACTCCTCGATCCGGACCTGCTCGTCGCGGTGGCGGGGCTGCTGGTCGTCTACTTCACCGCCGACGGCCTGCGGCTGTACTTCACCCTGCGCGCGCTAGACCGGCCGGTCCCGCTGCCGTGGATCGCGCGGCTGGTCTTCATCAATCTGTTCTTCTCCAACGTCACGCCCCTGGCCACCGGCGGCGGCGTGGCGCAGATCTGGTACCTGCAGCGCCGCGGCGTGCCGGTGGGCACCGCCACGGCGGCGACCACGGTGCGCACCCTGCTCGCCGCGGGGCTCATCTTCACCGGGGCGGCGGTGCTGCCCCTGGTGCTCGATATCTTCGACGGCACCCTGCTCGACGGGACGCTGACGCCGTACCTCATCGCCTTCGCCCTGGGGTACCTGGGCTTCTTCGCCGTGGTCCTGCGCCGGACCCGCTGGCTTATCCAGCCCGCCGACGCGGGCCTCGGGCTCCTGCAGCGGCTGCACCTGCTCGGCGCGGTCCGGGCACGGCGCTGGCGCTACCGGATCCGGCGGGAGCTATGCCACTTCCGCTGCGGGATCGCGGCCTACTTCGCCGGCCGGCCGCTGGATGTCGGCCTGTCCATCGGGTTCACGGTGCTGTTCCTGCTCAGCCTCTTCTCCTTCCCCGCCCTCCTGCTCTGGGGCCTGGGCTACGCCGTGGACTACGGCCGCGTGCTGGCGCTGCTCATCGTGACGACCTTCATCATGTACATCTCGCCCACGCCGGGCGCCTCCGGCGTGGCCGAGGGGGCGTTCGGGCACTTCTTCAGCGGGATGGTGGGCCCGGAGCACCTGGTGCTCGTCACGGTCGCCTGGCGCTTCTTGACGATCTTCCTCGGCATGGGCATCGGGGCGGTGCTCACGGCCCGGGAGATCGCCGGGGGACAGAGGCTGGCGCATGCGGCGTAGCGGCTGGGCGCTCAAGCTCCTCTTCACGGTCTGCCTGGCCACGCTGGCCGGGCTGCTGGGCTACCGGGTGTACCTCAACGTCTTCGACGACAGCCTGCACTTCGCCCATACGGAGCAGGTGGCGGCCATCGAGTCGCGCCTCGCCGATAGGCAGGCGTACACCTTCGCCGTCGTCGGCAACATCAACAACTCCGTCGGCATCTTCCAGCGGCAGATGGTGCCGATGCTCAACGACGCCGGGGTCGATTTCGTGGTCTCCGCCGGCAACGCCGTGCGCAGCAACGGCGAGGCCAAGTACCGGGCGCTGCGCGGGGCGCTGCGCAAGCTCGAGGTGCCGTACCTGCTCACCTTCGGCGAGCACGAGAGCGGCGCCTTCGGCAACTACCGCTTCTACGAGCACTTCGGGCCGTACTTCTACAGCTTCGAGGCCGGCGGCGACCTCTTCCTCTTCCTGGACAGCACCGGCTACACCTCCCTGGCCTGGCAGCTGCGCTGGCTGGAGCGGGAGCTGGACGCCTCGGAGGCCGAGCACGCCTTCGCCTTCCTCGGCCATCCGCCGCTCCAGATCAACCAGGAGCTCCTCTTCGGCGGCGACGACGGCGACTACCTGGGCCGGCCGGGCTTCCGGGACCAGCTCACGGAGCTGCTGCAGCGCCACGGGGTGGATGCGGTCTTCTCCGCCAACCTGCCCGTCTTCGCCCGGCAGGAGCACGAGGGCACCACCTTCGTCACCACCGGCGGCGCCGGGGGGCTGGTGCTCAACACCGACGCGAGCTACTACCACTACGTCCGCGTCTCCGTATCGCCGGAGGGCGTGGCCATCGAGCCGGTGCCGCTGGATATCGGCCAGCACCCGGTGCTCGCGGCGCTGGAGGGGTTCTGGCTGACCTTCCACTCCTTCGTCTACGTCGGCTACCGGAACTTCTTCCTGCTGCTCAGCGCCCTGGGCGTGGTGGCGATCTGGCTCTACCGCGTGATCTTCCACGAGCGGGACTACTACCCGGACTTCTCGGTGGATCCGACCCCGTACCGCGGCGAGCCGCTGCGCGTGGCGATGTTCACCAACAACTACCTGCCCTTCGTCGGCGGCGTGCCGATCTCCATCGACCGCCTCCGGCGCGGGCTGCGCCGGCTCGGCCACTCGGTGCGCATCGTCGCGCCGCGCTACGAGGAGGGCACCGACCACGAGCCGGAGGTCATCCGGGCGCCCTCCCTGCTCGCCTTCGGCCAGCGCCGCGAGTTCCGCCTCGCCCACCTCCTCGCCCTGCGCATCCGCCGGGGCGTGCGCGCCTTCCGGCCCCAGGTGATCCACGTCCACCACCCCTTCTGGCTCGGCTCCCTGGGGCTCTGGCTCGCCCGGCGCTGGCGGCTGCCGCTGGTCTACACCTACCACACCCGGCTGGAGCACTACGCCCACTACGTGCCGCTGCCCGGGCCGCTGTTCCGCAACCTGATCTCCCACGCCCTGGTGCGGCGCTTCGCCAACCGCTGCGACGCGGTCATCGTGCCCACCCAGTCGGCCGAGGACTACCTGCGCATCGTGGGGGTGACGACGCCGATCTTCGTCCAGCCCACGGGCATCGACTACGCCCGCTTCCACGGTGTCAACGCCGAGGCCGTGGAGCGGCTGCGCGCCGAGCTCGGCCTCGGCGGCGAGCGGGTGCTGATCAGCGTCTCGCGGCTGACACGGGAGAAGAACCTGGACTTCCTCATCGACGCCGTCTACCGGCTGGCGCAGCGCTGCGAGCAGCCCTTCCGGGTCCTCATCGTCGGCGACGGGCCGGAGCGGGAGCGGCTCCAGGGGCGCATCGACGCCCTGGGGCTGAGCGAGCAGGTCACCCTGATCGGCACGGTGGCGCCGGAGACGGTGCCGCTGTACTACACCCTGAGCGACGCCTTCGTCTTCGCCTCCAAGTCGGAGACCCAGGGCATGGTGCTCCTGGAGGCCATGGCCGCGCGGCTGCCGGTGGTGGCAGTGCGCTCGAGCGGCGTGGACGACGTGGTCCGCGACGGCGTGGACGGGTTCAAGACGCCGGAGAGCCCGCAGACCTGGGCGCAGCGGGCGGCGGAGATCGTCGACGACGACGCCCGGCGCCAGGAGATGGCCCACGCCGCCGAGGCCCGGGCACGCGGCTTCGACCTGGAGCCGGTGGCCCGCGAGGTAGCGGAGGTCTACGCCTACGTGCGGGCGGCGCGGGCGCAGGAGCCGAGCACCGAGCTAGCGAGAGGAGACTGAGCTTTGCATGTCCGACACTGCGTGCCCGCGTTCTCCCATCTAACGCAACCCTTCATCTACAACCTGGTGACCCGATCGCCCCGGTACGGCACCCCCACCTCGGTGATGGCCTGGGAGCGCCTCAACCCGGAATCGCGCCCTTTCGAGCACGTCCACCTGATCCCGCGCCCGGGCAACGGCGAGCGGATCTGGAACCACCTGGCCGCTGCTGCCTACCCCGCCATCGACCTGCCGCGCTCGCGGTTCGAGCGCCACGTCCGCGCCACCCTGGCGCGGCTGCGGCCGGACTGTGTCCACGCCCAGTTCGGCTCCGTCGCAGCCTGGATCCACCGGGCGTGTGCCGATCTCGATATCCCGCTGATCGTGACCTTCCGCGGCAAGGACGCCTCGGCGAAGCTGCGCAAGTCCTACTGGTGGCGCACCTACCGGGAGGTCGCCCGCAACGCCGCGGCGGTTGCCGCCGTTTCCGAGGATCTGGCCGAGCACCTCCAGCCCCTATTGCCCGAGGGGACGGCGTGCCAGCTGATCTACACAGGCATCGACACCGAGGCGATCCCCTTCCGAGAGCCCCAGGCGCCCCGGGGCCGCCTGCTCTCCATAGGCCGGCTGGTAGACAAGAAGGGCCACGGCGACGCCATCCGCGCGCTCGCGGCTGTACGCCGGGCAGGCCTCGAGGCCCGCCTGACCCTGATCGGTGAGGGTGATGAGGGGGACGAGGCGGCGGCGCTGCGCCAGCTGATCGATGAGCTGGCGCTGGGGCCCCACGTGGATCTCCTGGGCGCGCTGCCGCACGAGCAGGTCCTGGAGGCCTACCAGGAGGCCGACCTGTTCATCGCGGCCAACCGGACGGGGGCGCAAGGCGACCGGGAGGGGATCCCCAATGTCCTGAAGGAGGCCCAGCTGAGCGGGGTGCCGGTCGTGGCCACCCGCCACGGCGGCATCCCGTCCGCCATCCCCGCGGCGTTCCGCGACGAGCTCGTCGAGGAGGGGGACCACGAGGCGCTAGCCCGCCGCATCCAGGCGCTGCTCGGCCAGGGCCGCGAGGAGCTGGCGGCCCGTGCCGCCCGTCACCGCGAGCACGTCCGCGCCCACTTCAGCCTCGAGGCGGAGATCCGGGCCTACCAGCGCCTCTACCGCGGCTGCGCCGAGCGCTGACGGGCCGTCCGCACCGCCTCGACGGCCACGCCCGGACGCGCTAGGCTGCCGCGCCGGCAGCCGAGGGCCGTGCTGCCGTGACGCAGATCGCCCCGTGACGTGCCCGGCAGAGGCCCGCGCCGGGCGCGTCGGCCATCCAGAGACCGAGGCTCGGCCGCATGGATACTCGCTCACCCGCCCGCCCGGCGGAGACCGTCGACGGCGATACCCGGCGCCAGGAGATGGCCCGCACCGTCGAGGCCCTCCTGCGCGACGGGGACGCCGGCGCCGCGCCGGCAGCCCACGGCTACCAGGCGCGCGTGCTCGTCTTCCCGGACCACGATCCGCCGCTCGTGATCAAGCTCCCCCGCCCCGGCCGGTGGTACTACTTCAGCCGCTGGTCGATCCGCCGCGAGCATCGGGCCTACCAGCGCCTGGCCGGCGTCCCCGGGGTGCCGCCCTGCTACGGGCTCTTCCGGGGCGAGTGGCTCGTCCTCGGCTACATCCCGGGCCGCAAGCTCCGTAGCCGCTACCTGCGCACCGACCACGCCGGCCCCCATCCCGCCATCCCGGGCCTCCGCGCCACGATCGCCGACATGCACAGGCGCGGCGTAGCCCATAGCGATCTCAAGCGCCACAACAACCTTATCCTCGGCACGGACGGCACGCTCTACGTCATCGACTTCGGCACCGCCGTGCTCCGCCGGCCGGGGCAGCGGGGCAGCCCGCTGTGGCGCTGGGCGGCGCAGCAGGACTGGAACGCGTGGATCCGCCACGGCTGGGGCCGCCGGACCGAGCGGATGCCGCCCGCCGTGAAGAGGCTACACCGGCGAACGGCGATCGAGCGCATGGCCGCGGCGGGGCGCAGGCTCTACCGGTAGCGCCAGCCGCTGGGATCTACCCACACCCTACGGCCCGGCGCTGCGGCGATCGCGGCGGGCAGCACCAGGCCTGATCCCAGCCTTCCCCAGGCAGCAGGCCGCAGCGTCAAGCAACGCCGGAGACATTCAATTATGCTAGAGATTGTAATCTCAGTGACATCTCTGCCGTGCGCCTATGACCTCCGCAGACCGCTGCCTCCAACACGCCCCGTCGGCGCAGCCGCTGCCCTGCTGCCGCCGTGCGGTGGGACGGCTCGACCTGCTGCGCGCCTACCAGGAGCAGGCCCGGGACGCCGCGCCGTGGCGTAGCGGCAAGACCCGCATCTGGCGGTTCCGTGACGCCGGGGTGGACTACTACGTCAAGGAGTTCCACCGCGGCACCCTGCGCGACGCGCTACGCCACCGGCTGCGCACGGTGCTGCGGATCTATGGCGATGCCGAGACCTTCCAGGCCGCCGGTGTACCGGTGGCCACGCCGCTCTTCGCCGGCCTCGGCGAGCCGCGGCTGCTGCCGACGGGCTGCCTCGGGCTGGCGGCGGTGCCGGGGCCAACCCTCCAGCAGCACCTGGCCGCGGCGCGCGAGGCGGACGCGCGCCACCGGGCCGTACTGGCGATCGCCGAGGCCTGGGGGCGCCTGGCGCGCGCCGGCGGCTTCCACGCCGACCCCACTGCCCGCAACTTCATCCTCCAGGACGGCGAGCCGGAGGAGCCGCGCCTGATCGACCTGGAGAGCGTCTACCGGGTGCCCCACGTCTCGCCGCTGGCGCAGCTGCAGCGGCTCCAGAAGTTCCTCGTCAGCGTGGCGCGCCAGGCCGTGCGGGGCGGCGGCGCGCCCCTCGATCCGGCGCTGGTGCCGGCATTCATCGACCGCTGGCGGCAGGCGGCGGGGCTCGACGCCGGCCCCTGGCAGCGGCTGCTCACCCAGCAGACCCTCGCCCAGGTCGCGCACTACGCCACCGACGCCCGAGGATCCCCGCCCCCGGGGCTCGGGGATGTGTAGCGGCCTGCCTCAGCCATCCGCCGGGGCCAGCCCGGGGTCCCACAGGGCCAGCATCCGGCGCGCTCGCCGGGGATAGGACCAGTCCCGGGCCCGTCCCTGGCCGGCGGCGGCCCGGGCGGCCGCCTCCTCGGGCCGGGCCAGCGCCTGCCGTACCGCCCCGGCCAGCGCCCCGCCGTCGCCGGCCCGGGCCCAGAAGACCTCCCGGTCGCTGACCAGGGCCCGCAAGCCGGGCTGGTCGGCGGCCACGACCGGCCGCCGGGCTGCCAGGTACTCGGCCAGCTTCAGCGGGCTCTCCCCGCTCGGCGGGGGCAGCAGCAGCACATCGGCGTGCCAGAGCCAACGCGGGACGTCGCGGCTCGGCTGCATGCCGTGGAGGTAGCAGTGCGCCAGGCCCCGCTCGGCCAGGCGCGCGCGCACCCGCTCCACGTCCTCCGCCACCCCGCCGACGAGGTGGAAGTCGACCTCGGGGGCCTGGGCCGCCGCCTCGAGGATCTGCGGGATCCCCTTGTGGTCGTAGAGGTGGCCGACGTAGACGGCGCGTGGCCGGCCCGTGGCCGGGTACGGATCGGCGGGCAGCGCCCGGGGCGGGGTAAAGGCCTCCACCTGCACGGCCGCGGGGATGGCGCGTACGCGCTCCGGCGGGAGGCCGGCCTCCACGTACGCCCTGCGGTGCGCCTCGGAGTTGGTGACCACGCCGCAGAAGGCGGGACTGCGCCGGGCGGCCCGGCGGTAGCGGGCCGCCAGGGGCGGGCGGGCGCCCCGCAGGTCGTGGACCTCCAGGATGCTCGGGATGCCGAGCCGGGCCGTCCACAGCGGCAGCGTCCAGTGGCGGGCGACGACCACGTCCGGGCGCTCGCGCAGGATCCAGGGCAGCACCAGCGGCGGGAAGACGGAGCGCTCCATCCAGCCCGGGACCTGGAGCCAGCGGAAGCCCGGGCCCACGCCGTACTGGTGATTGAGCGCCGCACGCTCGCGCACCGGTCCCCGGCGCGTGAGCAGGACGGCCTCATCGGCCACGGCGGCGAGGCTCTCCGCGGTGCGGGCGACGTTGAGCATCCGTGCCCGGGTGCTGCCGGCGGCGTAGGCGGCGGTGTAGAGGACCTTCATCGGCGTACGGCTCCCATCCCAGAGGCGCGGCCAGGGGTGCGGCGTCCGGCGATACCGCCGCCCCGCGCCGCTGCCGTGCTACGCTAGCGCACATCCATCTGCCGGTCACACCGAGCCCATGCCCTTGAGCGTTTGCTACATCCGCCGTTCTGCGGAGCCGGGCGAGAATCCGCTGATGAAGCTCCGCAAGTGGTGGCGCATGCCGCAGCAGCAGGACGCCTTCTTCGAGCAGTCGCTGCGCGCCGGCTGCGCGGTCACCACCCTGCCGGCGCCGGGGCTTCGCTACCTGCCGCGGCGCTGGCTCCACCGCTTCGACGCCCTGGTCGTCAACGCCAAGGCCACGGGGCCCTGGCGGGAGGATCCGGCCTTCGTGCGCTCGATGGTGGGCGGCTTCCCGGGCCCCAAGGCCCTCTTCCTGGGCAACGCCCATCCGGCCGACATGCCTGCCGAGGAGGTCGCCGACGCCTTCGACCTCCTCCTGAAGCGGGAGCCGTACGGGGACCTGGAGCGCTACCCGCTGCACCCGGCGAACCGCGACAAGATCCGCCCTACCCTGGCCGGCTGCCCCTTCGGCGCCCCCGAGCCGGGGCCCGGCTGCAGCGAGCCGGAGGCCGGCAAGAGCCGCGACGTCTTCTTCGCCGGCCGGGTCAACGACGCCAACGACATCCGCGAGCAGGTGTGGTCGCGGATCGTCGCCTCGGGGCTCGATGCCGCCGGGGGGCTCCACCCGCGGCCGCGAGCCGCGACCGAGGTCCCGGCGGCGCTGCGCGGGCCGCGGATCAAGGGCCGCGGCTACTACGAGGCGATCTGCAGCGCCCGCACCAACCTCGCCCTGGACGGCTTCGGCCCGCTCACGGCCCGCCACCTGGAGCTCTGGCAGGCCAAGGCCTTCATGGTGAGCGCCCCGACGCTGCGCGAGATCTGGCTACACGAGCCCCCGGTGGAGGGGCGGGACTACGTGGCCTTCGACGGCTACGACGGGCTCGTCGAGCTGCTGCGCGCCTACCTGGACCGCCCCGACGAGCGGCGGCGCATCGCCCGCAACGGGGGCGCGTACTTCGCCCGGCTCTACGATCCCGTCCGGCACGGCCGCATGCTCGCCGAGTGGCTCCAGCACCCCGAACGGGGCGCCGCCAGCCCCGCGCCAGCGGCCCCGGCCGCCGACGCCCAGGCCCTGGACCCGTGAGCGAGCTCGATCCGGACCGCCGCGCCCTGCGCCTCGCCCACTTCGTCAATCTCGGCCAGGTGGGCGGGGTGGAGTCGATGATGCTCAGCGTCGCCGGCCGCCTGCACGGGGCGCGTGCCGCTCCCGGCGTCGCGCTCACCGACCACCTCCACCCGCAGTGGCGCTCGCACTGGCCTGCGGCCGGGCTGCTCCGCCGGCCGCAGAAGCGCTGGGGGCCGCTGCGGCTGCGGGAGGGCAGCCGGCCCCACCTCCGGCTGCTGCGCCGGCGGGTGCGCCCGGGCGCTCGCCCGGACGCCGCCCTGCTCTGGGGGACGTGGCCCAAGGTCCGGGTCCTGCAGGCCCTGCGGGCCGAGGGGATCCCCATCGTCTACACGGAGCACGGCTCGGCGTGGCGAGGCGAGCCGCAGGGCCGTCTGGCGCAGGGGCTGCCGTGGGCGGACCGGATCATCACCAACTCCGCGGCGGCCAGGCGCGTCCTGGAGCTGGCCTGGGGGCTGGAGCGGCCAGCGACGGTCCTGCTCAACCCCCTGCGGCCGGAGGCCGCGCCCACGGCGCCGCGGGCGGCCGTCCCCAGGGCCGCGGACGCCCCCCTGCGCCTGGGGGTGGTAGGCCGCTGCACGCCCTTCAAGGGCTTCGAGCTGGCGCTACACGCGATCCGGCTCCTGCAGGAGGAGGGGCACGCCCTCGCCGTGGAGATCGCGGGCGACGGCCCCGAACGGCCTCGCCTGGAGGCGCTCGCCGCGGACCTGGGGCTGGGCGAGGGCGTCCGCTTCCGGGGCAACGTCGCCGACATGGCGGCCTTCTACCGCGGACTCGACCTCCTCGTCTGCCCGTCGCTGCGCGAGCCCTTCGGGCTGGTCAGCCTGGAGGCCCAGGCCTGGGGGATCCCGGTGGTGGTGGCGGGCGTCGACGGCCTGCCCGAGACCGTACGCGATGGCGAGACCGGGACCGTGGTGCCGCCGACGGTGCCGCTGTCGGCCCTGCCGCGCTACGGCATCGCCACGGCGCAGCTGCCGCGCCAGGTCTACGACCCGGGCAACGACGCCCTCACCGAGCCCCGGGGTGCCGCGCCGGAGGCGCTGGCGGCAGCGATCCGCGACTATGCCGTGGACGACGCCCGGCGCCAGGCCCACGGCACCGCCGCCAGCCGGTGGGCCTTTGGCCATTTCCACATCGATCGCTACGTGGAGCGGCTCAGCGGGATCCTGCGCAGCGTTGCGCCAGGAACGCGCTGAGGCGCTCGCCCATGCGCTGCCGGTCGAAGCGCGCCCGCGCCGCCGCCTGCCCCTGCGCCGCCAGGGCCCGGCGCCGGGACGGCTCGGCGTAGAGCGCGGCGAGCGCCCGAGCCAGGGCTGGCGGATCGCCGAAGGGGATCGCGACCCCGTCCTGGTCCGGCGCCAGCCACTCCCAGGTCCCGCCGGCGGCGGTGGCGACCACGGGCACGCCCAGGTGCAGGGCCTCGATGACGGTGTTGGGGAAGCCCTCGTTGCGGGAGGTGCTGACAAAGGCGTGCGCCGTCGCCAGCTCCGGGTAGGGGTCGGCCTGCTCGCCGCGAAAGCGGACCCGCTCGGCGATGCCCAGCTCCCGGGCCAGGGCCTCCAGGCGGCCACGCTCCGCCCCGTCGCCCACGACCACCAGGCCCGCCTCCGGCGCCTGCCGCGCGAAGGCGGCGAAGCCGCGCAGCAGGGTGGCCACATCCTTGCGCTCGGTGAGCTTGCCCACCGTGGCCACCGTGAACGGGAAGGCCGGGGCGCCACGGGCCTGCGCCGCTGCAGCCACGGCGTCGGCGTCGACGCCGTTGGGGATCACCGCGATCTGCTCCGCCGTCAGGAGACCGGAGGCCAGCGCCGTATCGCGAATGCTCGGGGCATTGACGATGAGGCCGTCGGCCCAGCGGCCGTAGACCCAGCGCTGGTGCGTCCACGGCCGCAGCCGGCGCACCAGGCCCAGGCGCAGGACATTGCAGGCACCAGTGATTCGCGCCGCCAGCCCGGCGAGGACGTAGTCCTTGCGCCGGGTGGGGATGAGGCAGTCGATCTCCGCCTTTTGGATGTAGCGCACCAGGGCAGCCAGGGTCCAGGCATCGCCGCTGGCGAGGAACGGCCAGCGGACCGTGGCCACCCCGGGCACCGCGGCCAGGCGATCGCCGACGACGGGGCGGCGGTAGGCCGCGTGCACCTCGTGCTCGGCGGCCAGGGCCTGTGCGGCCAGGGCGGTCCATTTCTCGTTACCGCCCCAGTTGCGGGCCGAGTTCAGGAAGAGGATGCGCATCGGGACCGTAACCAGGCGACCCAGCGCCGCCGGACGCGCTTGACCGGATAGTAGACCCGCTCCAGGAAGCCTTGGAGCAGCGGCAGTGGCCGGCTCGCGGTCGTCTGCCAGTAGGCCGCCACCATGGCGCCCTGCTCGGGCTCGGGCAGCTCCAGCTTCTTCAGCAGCTTCAGCCGTTCCAGGGGGGAAGGCCGCCCCGGCAGCAAGGCGTCGAGGTCGATCAGCGAGAATCTCGGCTCATCCGGGGACGGCGCTGCCCGTACCAGGACGTTCTCCGGGTGGGCATCGCGGAAGAGCACGCCGGCATCGTGGACGCGCGCCAGGTAGGCGCCCAGGGCCCGGGCCAGCTCCGTTGCCGGCCGCTGCCCCGGGTCACCCAGCCGGGCGCGCAGGCTGCGTCCCGGCTCGTAGCGCGCCAGCAGCCACGCCTCCTGCAGCTGGCCCCAGGCACCGTAGCGCTCCAGCGCCCCCAGCGGCCTCGGGACACTGCCCGGCAACGCGCGGTGCAGCCGCCAGCCGGCGAACAGGGACGGGATGGCGTAGCGGCGGTGCGGCTTGGTGGGCTCCACCCGCTTGAGCACCACCGGGCCGTACGCGGCGGTCTCGAGGCGATAGACCGTGTGGGAGCGGGTGCGGCTCAGGACCTCGCCCGCCTGCGGCAGCCGCGCCCGCCAATCTCCCAGGGCCGCCTGCAAGGCCGCCGGGTCGCGGAGCGCCTCGCAACCTACCGCGTAGAGGCGTCCCTCGCGCCCGCGCCAGGAGCAGGCCCCGAGCCCGGGATCCGTAGCGGCTATCCGCCGCATGCCCCGCCAGGCCCGGTGCCAGCGCCAGCGATCACGGATCATGCCGGCAGCCGCTCGGGGTCGTAGCCGAAGCGCGCAAAGTCCTCGGCGTAGAGCTCGGCGACGAGCCGGCGCTCGCGCTCGCCGTAGTAGGCCGCCACCTTGGTCGAGGCAGCGGTGGCGTGCCCCTGCGCCGGCACGAGCTCGAGGGGGTTGGTACGCGCCGGGTCCAGCGCTGCCACGACGCGCCCCAGGTCCGCCTCCAGCGACTCGACGTAGGCCACGGTGTCCAGCGCCTCGATGGGGAAGGGGCTCAGCGACGCCTGTACGCACCAGTGCGGGTCGTCGTGGACGCCGCCGGCGGCCAGGTAGTCACAGAAGCCCGGGAAGTCGACCGGGGGCCGGCCCGGCGTGACGGGCCGCTGGCGGATCTTGTAGCCGTACTTCCGGTGCCCGGCCTTCTCCAGGTAGGCCGCCAGGACCCGGGTGAACGGGTTGCGAACCACCATGAACTTGTAGCAATCGTCCAGCCCCTGGACGCCCTGCTCGCTCAGATCGCTGGGGCGGCCGAACCAGCGCTTGACGTCATCTCGCCCGGAGGGCGGGGACGCACCCGGATTCAGCGCGCACCAGAGGGTCCACGCCACGGTCGAGTTGGCGGCCTTGGGCACCCGGATCCAGACGACGCGGCTCGCCGCGGCCACCGCGATACGCCGATCCAGCTCCGGCAGGAAGGCGTCATCCCAGTCCAGGGCGTAGCGGCGATAGAAGGGGCGGCGGCGCTTGCGCCAGCCGGATACGCGGCGACCGAGCGCGTCGAGCCGGGCCTGCCAGCCCGTGTAGAGGTGGGGCTTCGGCTTCATGGCCGCGTAGTATACACTGCCTGCCGCACGACCCGTACACGTTGCGCCGTCATGAGCGACCCAGCCTTGAGCCACGCCGCGCCTCGCCCCTACTTCTGGCTCCACATCAAGAAGTCCGCAGGCCAGAGCGTCCGGACGGCCCTCGGAGCGACCTACCGGGAGACGGATCGCTCCCATCCGACGCCCTTCATCGCCTTGCCGCGGGAGGAGTGGAACGACAACCTCAACAACTTCCGCATACCGCTAGGCGATTACGACTTCCGGCGTATGCTCTTCGCCAGGCGCTTCCTCTTCGACAGCGAGGCGGATTTCCAGGGCACGTTCAAGTTCGCCGTCGTCCGCAACCCCTACGACCGCGCCCTCTCCTGCTGGCGCTACCTCTACAGCCGGCACACCCGCCTCTGGCGACGGGCCCTGACCTACTTCAGCTTCGAGTACTTCCTGCGCAGCCTGCCGGAGATCTGGGCCGAGCGGCGCAACCGGCACATCGCGACCCACACGGCCCCGATGTGGCCGGATATGACCGACACGGACGGGACCCTGCTGCTGGACGATATCGCGTACCTGGAGCGCCTGCCCGAGGATTTCTCGCGCATCGCGAGGCGGATCGAGCTGCCCGCGTATGAACTCCCCCACAAGAACCGCGGCAAGACCGCCCGCAGCTCACCCGACCGTGCCTATAGCCGGCGGACCCGGCGCCTGGTCGAGGAGCTGTACCAGGAGGACCTGGAGAACCTCTACCCCAGCCTCCCGTAGACACGCGCAGGCGCGGCTAGGGGTGGCCTGAAGGACCGCCACGCCCGGCTACGCGCGCCAGCAGGCGGTTGATCCGATCCAGGAACCGATCCATGGAGAAGTGCTCGGCGGCGTGCGCGATGCTATGCCGGCTCAGGCTGGCGTATTGCTCAGGGTCCGTAGCGATACGGGCCACGGCGTCGGCCAGGTCGCCCGGGAAGGCCGCGCGCGGGGTATCCAGCGCATCCGCCTCGGGGAGGTAGACCCAGGGCGGGATATGCTCCAGGTCCCCCCCCCAGTCCGGATACGCATCGACGGGCATGCGCAGCGGCACGGTGTACCCGGTCTTGCCTTCCTGGATCGTCTCCGGCAGCCCCCCCGTACACGCTGCCACCACCGGGCAGCCGCGCTTGGCGGCCTCCACGCTGACGAGGCCAAAGGACTCGCACAGGGAAGGGACGAGGAGGATATCGATGCTGTCGTAGAAGGCGGCCATATCCGCAACCGGCCCTTGGAAGCGGCAGGCGTGACCGACCCCGAGCCGCTCGGCCAGGGCGCGGTAGTCGGCCTCCCTGGGGCCTCCGCCGGCGATCTCGAGACGGGCACGGATCCCGCCCTCGCGTAGCGCCTTGAGGGCGTGCATGGCGAGCGGCACCCCCTTGATATCTACCATCCGCCCGGCAACACCCAGGGTCAGCGCCCGATCGGCCGGTAGCTGCCGCGGCCTGCCGTAATCCAGATGGGGATCGACGGGGTTGGGGATAACCTCGACGCCGTGCGCCCGCTCCCAGGCGAGGTTGAGCACGCGCATGGCAGCGCGGGAGTTGCAGATCACGTGGCCGTGGCCGGCGAGTACGCGGCGATAGGCGGCTGGATGCTTAAAAGTCCGGGCGTACAGCATATCCCCGGGCTCCATGAGGATGCCCGGGGCGCCCAGGCCCCTCGATGACGGGGCCATGAGCCTCTGGCCACTCCTCCAGGACCAGGTCAGCACGACATCCGGGGCGGCGCGCTGCAGGGCCCGCCTCGCCCGCCAGCGGCGGAGGCAGCGCGGCGAGGCAGGCAGCTCGATCCCGCCCAGGTAGCGACCGTCGAGGCACGCCTCGATGCTGCCAGCCAGGCTGTCTCGAGCCTCACGGGCGGGCATCTTGAGGGAGAGCAGGGCGTGCCGGAAAGCCGGCGCGAACTGCGGGTGGCTCAATGTATACCGAGCACGACGCTGCGCACCACTGAAGCCTTTCCCCCAATTCACGACGTGGAGCACTCTGCCGGTCATGGCGCTCCTTCCCCTCGGGCTGCAGGGGTCGATCCACTCCGGAGCGCGGCCTCGGCGAGCAGCGCCACGGGGAGGAGGAGATAGATCCACTCCCGGTTAACCCCGCCCAGGCCAAAGCGGTTCTCCACAAGGGAATGCACGAGCCAGTAGACCAGCACCGTCAGGCCGGCAGCGGCGCTATAGTGCGCCCCCCAGAGGCGGTAGCCATCCCACAGCCACCTGCCGACGACCGCCAGGAACAGGAGCGCCCCGACCAGGCCCGCCTGGAGGGCAACCGTCAGCAGGGTATTGTGTGGGTGGATCCAGGAGCGCCCGTAGGCCTCCACGTAGACGGAATGGCTGGTGGCCCAGCCCTCACCCCATACCGGGGCCTGCCCGATGCGCGCCAGCGTGCTCTGCCAGATCCCGAAGCGTTTCTCGACTGAATTGATTCGATCCGTAAAATCCCGAATCGGCAGCAAGTCCACCTCGACCGCCCCTACGAACAGCAGCATCCCCCCCAGCGGGATCGCGAGGGTCTTCCAGTAGCGCTCCATGGCCAGGAAGAAGCCCGCAGCGACCACCGTCCCCAGCAGGGCGCCGCGCGACTGGGTCAGGAGCACCGCCGCCAGGCTCCCCAGGGCGAGCCCGAGCCAGAGCGCCGTCTGGAGCCGGCTACGACTGCCGCGAATGGCCAGGGCCAGCCCCATCAGCGCGAGGGGGGCGTAGACGGCGGCGAGGCGGTTGGGATTATCGAGATATCCGCCCCCGTCCCAGAAGCCCAGCGCAGGCAGACGCCCTGACCCGCCCCACGCCAGGAGGTGCTCCAGCGCGTAGAGCCCGCCGCTCAGGCCGCCTGCCAGCACGACGCCGCCCACGAGCAACCCCGGGAAACCCGGGTAGCGCCGGGAGACGACGACAACACCGAACACGAAGGACAGCGCCAGGAGGCCGTAGCGCAGGGTGTCGTAGCGCGCCTCCCAGCCCACCCCGCCCACGAGGATCCCGTGCAGCGTGAGGTAGAGCACCAGCAGGCCCCAGGCGACAAAGGGCGGGGAGCGCAGGAGCTCACGCCAGTAGGCAAGCCGGGGCAAGACGAGCAGGAGCAGCGGCGCGGCGCCCAGCAGGTAATAGATGCGGTAGTGGCGCGTCTCGTCGCCGACGAGCAGCATCGTGGCCAGGGTGGCCAGGAAGACGAGCCCCAGCCAGGCCAGGAGGAGGTCGTTCCAGCGGCCCGCCCGCGTGTCGGCGGCTGCCGAGATGCCCTGCCAGCCCGCCCGTAGCCACGCCGCGGCCGAGGTCCGCCCCGGCGGCGCGCCTCGCTGCGTATCGGGTGCGTGCATAATCCCTATCGATTCTCCGGGGTTTTCAATACCATGCCACACGCGGACTTACACCTACAGAAACGCACGGACACCCTCGCTCGCCCCGCAAGATGCCTGACCTGTTCTTCCACATCGGCCTCTACAAGACCGCCAGCTCCTACCTGCAGTGGGAGGTCTTCCCGGCCGTCGGCGCGCTCGGCACCGGCCCGCAGCCGGCGGCGGCCAAGGCGCTCAAGGCGGAGATGGTGCACCTCTTCCGCCGGCGCTCGCCGACGGTCTGGCGGACACGGCGCGGCCAGCGGGCGGCGAGGCGGATCGCCGAGCTCGCGCCCGCCGCGGGGCCGGTGCTCTACTCCCACGAGAGCCTCTACCACGGCAAGATCTTCCAGCAACGGCCCGGCCGGCTCGGGGTGCGGGATCCGGTGCACCTGCTCGCCGCTCACCTGGGCGCCTTCGCCCGGCAGGCGTGGGGGCAGCGCGGCCGCGTGGGGTGCCTGCTCTTCATCCGCAACCAGCCGGATTGGCTGGCCTCGATGTATGCGCAGTTCAACGACAAGCTTCGCGGCTCCGGCCAGGCCGATTTCGAGCGGCGGGTCCACGCCCTGCTCCGCGAGCCGCTATTGTACGGCGGGCAGGCCATCGATTACGACCACTGGTACCACCGGCTCAGCGAGGCCCTGGGACCGGCGCAGGTGCTGCCGCTGCTCTACGAGCGCATCGAGGCGCCGGAGACGTGGTCGCGGGTCGCTGCGTTCACGGGCCTGGAGGCCCTGGGCCCGGGGGTGGCCCTGGACAAGGGGAGCCAGCGGGCCAAGGTCAGCCGCACGGCCCCGGCCGAGTGGCGCCTCAAGGACAAGGGCGGCACCCCGTGGCACCGGGCCGGGCGCAAGGCCCTGCGCCGGCTCGGGGTCCCGGTCGCCCGGCCGCAGCCGCAGACGCGCGCCGAGCGGCTGACGATGCCGGAGGGCCTGCGCGGGGCGATCCAGGGGCACTACGCCGCTGCCAACGGCCGCCTCGAGCAGGCCACCGGCCTGAGCCTGGCGGGCCTGGGCTACTACCCGCCGGACAGCGGCTGACACCCGCGCCCCCGATGGCGCCGACCGAGACAGCGGTGTTTGCCGTATCATGGGGCGCTTCCCCGTCGTCGGCACCGGGAGGCGATCCTTGAGCAGCGGCAATACCCCCGCGCATCCTGCCACGGCGTCAGCGAGCAGCGCCGACGGGGCGGACACCGCCACGGACCAGGGGCCCTCGTGGCCCGTCTTCCGGCGGCTGCTGCTGGACTACGTCGTCCCGCAGTGGCGGGTGGCCCTGGTCGCCACCGCCACCATGCTCGCCTACGCCGCCAGCGAGGCGGCCTTCGTGGCGCTCATCCGCCCGCTGCTCGACGACGGCCTCGTGGCGCAGGACGCGGCGGTCATCCGCTTCTACGCCGCGTTGCTGGTCGGGATCCTGATCCTGCAGGGGATCACCTTCTTCATCTCGCAGTACCTGACGGGGCTGGTAGGCCGGGAGATGATCAAGCGGCTGCGCCTGACCGCCCACGACCGCCTGCTCGCCCTGCCCCAGGCCGCCTTCGACCACCTCTCCACCGGGCAGACGATCTCGCGGCTGACCTACGAGGCGGAGCAGACCGCCAACGCCAGCACCAAGGCAGCCATCACCATCATCCGCGACGGCGTGACAGCGGTGCTGGTCCTCGGGTATATGGTCTACCTCTCGCCGAGGCTGATGCTCATCACCGGCCTGGTGCTGCCGGTCATCGCCGGGCTCGTGGCCACCATCAACCACCGCTTCCGGCAGCTCAGCCGCCGCGTCCACCACGCCGTCGGCAGCGTGGGCACGGTGGCCGAGGAGACGGTGCACGCCCACCCGGAGATCAAGCTCTTCGGCCAGGCCGACCACGAGCGGCGGCGCTTCGAGCGGCTGAACGAGCGGAGCCGCCGGCAGAGCATGAAGTTCGCCGCGACCCGCTTCGCCAGCGTGCCGCTGATCCGGCTGACGGTGGGCATCGCCCTGGCGATCACCCTCAATCTCGTCACGCTGGACGCCGTCGTCGAGGCCCTCACCGTGGGCACCATCAGCTCCTTCATCGGCGCCATGCTGCTGCTCAACCGCCCCCTCAAGGGGCTGGTCAAGGTCAATGCCGACCTGCAGAAGGGGCTGACCGCGGCCCGGCGCATCTTCGAGATCATCGACATGCCGGCCGAGCGCGACGACGGCATGCGCACCCTGGCGCGGGCGCAGGGGCACATCGCCCTCGACGGGGTGCGTTTCAGCTACGACGGCGAGCGCGAGGTCCTGCACGGTATCGACCTCGAGGTGGCCGCCGGCGAGACCGTCGCCCTCACCGGCCCCTCCGGGAGCGGCAAGAGCACCCTGGTCCACCTCCTGCCGCGCTTCTACGAGGCCACCGCCGGGCAGATCCGGCTCGACGGCGTGCCCATCACCGAGTACCGGCTCGCGGACCTGCGCCGGCAGTTCGCGCCGGTGAGCCAGGACACCACGCTGTTCAACACCACGGTGGCGGAGAACATCGCCTACGGCGCCCCGGAGGGGGCCTCCCGGGCGGCAATCGAGCGGGCGGCGGAGGTGGCCTACGCCCGCGGCTTCATCGAGCAGCTGCCCCACGGCCTCGATACGGAGATCGGCGAGGACGGCGCCCTCCTCTCCGGGGGGCAGCGCCAGCGCATCGCCATCGCCCGGGCCGTGATCAAGGACGCGCCCGTGCTCATCCTCGACGAGGCGACGGCCTCGCTGGATACCGAGTCGGAGCGCTACATCCACGCCGCCTTCGAGCGGCTGATGGCAGGGCGGACGGCCTTCGTCATCGCCCACCGGCTCTCCACGGTCGAGGGCGCCGGTCAGATCCTCTTCCTCGAGGACGGGCGGATCGTCGAGCGGGGCACCCACGCCGAGCTCCTGGCCCGCAACGGGCGCTACGCGGGCCTGTACCGAATGCAGCTCGCCCCGCAGGGCGGACGGTCCGGGTAGCCGCCGAACGCTATAGCCATGGACATCGACACCAAAAGGAACAGGATCTTGCCAGCACCGACCCGATCCCCGAGCCGCGCCCGAGCCACGCCGAACCGTACCGGCCGGCTGCCGGGCCCACGGTGGCTCGCCCGCGCACTGCTGCTGGTGGTGGCATTGCTAGGCAGCGCGGCCCTGGCCGCAGGGGCCGAGGCGGCGGAGGCGGACTCGGCCGCCCCTGACGGGGACAGCTTCACGGCCCTGGTCGTGGAGAACGACGGGCTCACCGGCCAGGGGCTAGACCGCTGGTACACGGGCGGGCTCCAGCTCGCCTACGCCACCGAGGCCCACCCGCCGCCGCGCTGGCTGCAGCAGCTCGGCCGGCACGGCGCGGGCCTGGACGTGGGCGCGGACGCGCTGTGGGGGCTGTCGGTGGCGCAGCGGGCCTTCACCCCGGCGAACATCACGGACCCGGAGATGCCGCCGGCCGACCGGCCCTACGCCGGCTGGCTGAACGTGACCCTGGGCATCGCCGAGCGTACGCCGGACAGCCTCGGCCGCCTGCGGCTGGGGCTCGGCGTGACCGGTGAGCCCGCGCTGGCGGAGCAGATCCAGCAGGTGAGCCACGACCTCTTCGGCTCGGATGAGCCGGTGGGCTGGGATAGCCAGCTGCCGTCGGAGCCCACCTTCCAGGTGGCCTACGACCGGCAATGGACCGTCCAGGCGGGGCCGCTCGCCGGCCCCCTGCGCTACCGGCTCGACACCGCCACCGGCGCCTCGCTGGGCACGGCGCTCACCCAGGCGGGCGCCGGGCTGTCCGCCTCCATCGGCCAGCGCCTGCCCCGCGACCACGGCCCGCCGCGGCTCAGTGGCGTGTCTACCGGCTCGCTGTCCTTCGACAGCGCCGCCGGCGCCGGCTGGTACGCGACCCTCGGCGCCAACGCCCGGCTGGTGGCGCACAACCTCTTCCTCGACGGCACGGTCTTCCGCGACTCCCCCTCCGTGGAGCGGGAGCCGGCCGTGACGGAGGCCTACGCCGGGCTCGTGGCCTACCGCCACCGCCTGCGCCTATCGGTGACCTGGATCCGGCGCAGCAAGGCCTTCAAGCGCCAGGAGGAGGCCCAGGGCTTCGGCGTAGCGACCCTGACCTGGGCGCACTGAGCCCGGAGGCACGGCGGGCGGCCCGCCAGCCGCGGCGAGCGGCGCGGCCCAGGCGCACGCCGGCGAGCAGCGCCGGCTTGATCCAGTCCCCCTCCGGCACCCGCGGCATGCCTACCCGGCCACGGAGGGCGAACGCGCCCGCAGCCACGGCAGCGCCGGCGATGACCGGCAACAGGGCGTCCGCGAGCACCCCCGGCTGGAGGGCGTAGGCGACCGCCGCCGGCGCCAGCCGCAGGCCAACCCCCCACGGCAGGACGAGCCCCAGCGCCACCAGGGCGAGCACCGCCAGGCGCTGGGGCAACGGGTCCAGGCCGCCGTCGCCCCGCCAGGCGAGCGCGAGGAAACGGGCCAGGAGCAGGGTGGTCAGCGCCGAGAGGATGAAGAGCAGCGGCCCTAGCGCTGCCTCCGCGACGCTGGCGCTGACCTCCTTGAGGCCGGCCTTGGCCAGGACACCGCTGGTGCCGGGCGCCCCCGCCAGCGCCAATGCCGGCGGCAGCAGGTACCAGCCGCGGCGGCGCCCGTGGAGCCCGCAGCCGAGGAAGAGCGCCCCCTTGGCCAGGCCGTGGTGGACGGCGAAGACCGCCAGCGCGGCGCCCGCCGCCGGCGCCGCAGCGGGCTGCAGCAGCGCCAGGCCGGTGAGCACGGTCATCAGCCCCATCTGGCTCACCGTGGAGTAGGCGAGCACCGTCTTGGGCCGGCGCTGGGTCACGCCCACGAGGCCCGCGTAGAGGCTGCTCAGCAGGCCCGCCACCACCAGGGCGGCGCCCAGGCCTGGCAGGGCCGCCTCGCCCAGGGGCAGCAGCCGCCACCACCCCACCAGCGCCGCCTTGACCAGTAGCGCCGACAGCAGCGCGCTCGCCGGCACCGGCGCTACCGGGTGGGCCAGCGCCAGCCAGGCGTGCAGCGGCACCACGCCGGCCTTCACTGCGAAGCCCACGAGGATCAGCCCCACCAGGAGGCCGCGCCGGTCGTGGCCGGCGACGGCGGCGGGGGCCTCGGCCAGGGCGACGTTGCCGGCCTCGGCGGCGATGAGCAGCACGGCGGCGAGGACTGCTGCCTCGGCGAGCAGGGCCATCGTCAGGTAGATCCGCCCGGCGCGGAAGGCCTCCGGGGTGCGGGCATGGACCACCAGCGGGTAGGCGGCCAGGGTCATGGCGCTGTAGGCGAAGTACAGGGTCGCCAGGTCCGCGGCGAGGAGGAGCCCCATCAGCGCCGCCACGGTCGCTGCCAGGGCGGCCAGCAGGCCGGACCGCCGGGGGCCGGCGTAGCCCCCGGCGGCGGCGAGGCATGCGGCCGCCGCCACCGGGGCGGTGAGGGCCAGCAAGGCCCGGGCCAGGGTGTCCGGCGCCAGCCGTGTGCCGAGCAGCAGCCACGGCAGCTCCAGCGCCTGCGCCCCCGGTGCCAGGGCGAGGAGGCCGGTGAGCGGCGCCACGGCGAGCAGCCCCGCCCCCAGCCGCCGGGCGCGGCCGCCGAGCAGCGCCGCCGCAACCAGGGGCGCGAGGATGGGCAGCAGCAGGAGCGGCTCCGGTACGCTCATAGGCCGGGATAGCCTTGCTCGACGATGCGCGCCGCCCAGCCCAGCGGCGATAGCGGCGTCGCCGCCAGCAGGCCGGCGAGCAGCACCGCCGTGGCGGTAAGCAGCACCGGGTCGAGGAGTCCGCGGTGGGCCTCGGCCCGGCCGGCGCGCGCCGGCCAGTCCCTCGTGGCGGGCAGGAGCCAGAGGCGGCGCAGGATGGGGAGGAAGTAGGCGGCATTGAGCAGGGTGCTGGCCACCAGCACGCCGATCACCCAGCCCTGCCCCTGCGCCAGGGCGCCGATGCCTAGATACCACTTGCTGATAAAGCCGGCCAGGGGCGGTGCGCCCATCATGCCCAGGGCGGCGACGGTGAAGGCAGCCGAGGTCACCGGCATGCGCCGGCCGGCGCCGTTGAGGGCGTCGATGCGGTGCTCGCCCAGGGTCTCGGCGTAGTTGCCGGCGCAGAAGAACAGCGTGATCTTCATCAGCCCCTGGTGGACAAGGTGCGCCAGGCCGCCGATGAGCGCCAGCTGGCTGCCCGCGGCCACCCCCAGGGTGATGAACGAGACCTGGCTGACCGTGGAGAAGGCGAGGCGGCGCTTGAGCTCGGCCTGGGCCAGGGCGCGCACGGAGCCGTAGACGATGGTTACCGCCGCCAGGGCCGAGAGCACCGGGGTGACGTGGAGCTCGGCAGCCAGGGCGTAGCCGTAGGTATCCTCGATGATGCGCACCACGCCGAAGGCGCCGGCCTTGACGACCGCCACGGCGTGCAGCAGGGCGCTGACGGGGGCCGGCGCCACCATGGCCGCGGGCAGCCAGCCCTGCAGCGGGAAGAGCGCCGCCTTGACCGCCACGCCGCCGAGCAGCAGCGCCAGCACCGCCGTGGCCGCCACCGGCGCCCGGTCCGCCCACTCGGCCACGGCGGGCATGCCGCCCGGGGTGAAGGGCTGCTCGCCCACCGCCACGTAGAGCGCCGCCGTACCGGCGAGCAGTGCGGCGCCGCCGCCGAGGGTGTAGCCCAGGTAGGTGCGCCCGGCGGCCAGCGCCGCCGAGTGGCCGCGGTGGACCACCAGCGGGTAGGTGGCCAGGGTGAGCAGCTCGTAGAAGCAGAAGAAGGTGAAGGGATTGCCGGCCAGGGCGACGCCGAAGGTGGCGGCGACGCACAGCGAGAAGAAGCCGAAGAAGCGCGCCCGCTGCCCGGAGCCCTCCAGGTAGGCGATGGCGTAGACGGTGGTGATCAGCCACAGGAGCGAGGAGAGCACGGCGAAGAGCAGCGCCAGCGGATCCGCCACCAGGCGCAGGGTGGCCCCAGGCAGCGCCGGCCAGGCCACCTCGAGGGTGTGGCCCTGGAGGACGCCGTGGGCCATGAGCAGGACCAGCGCCAGCTTGGTGCCGGCGCCGAACAGGTTCCAGAAGGTGCGCTGCCGGCGGCGGGCATCCCCGAGGGCGAAGACGATGGCCGCTGTGGCCACCGCGGTGAGCAGCGCCGCCAGCGGCAGCAGGCCGTAGGCGGCAGCCATCATCCCAGCGCCTCCGGCGCACCCTGCTCCAGCAGCCGCAGCGCCGGCACCGCGCTGACACCGAGCAGGTAGACCGCCAGCGCCAGCAGTAGCGGTACGGCCACCATGCGCCGGGGCAGGCGCTGCGGTGGGCGGCGTACGGGCTCGTCCGACGGCGCCGCGGCAAGGGCCATTGCCAGGACGCGGAGGCCGTAGCCGGCGGCGAGCAGGCCGCCGAGCACGATCACGGCCGCCCACGGCCACTGCCCGCCGCCGAGGGCGCCGCTGAGCAGCTGCCACTTGGCCAGGAAGCCGGCCGTCGGCGGCAGGCCCATGAGGCTCACGAAAGCCAGCCCCAGGGCGAGCACGCTCACCGAGAGCTCCGGCGCGATCCCGCGCAGCCCCGCCAGGCGGTCGTGGCCGAGGCTGTAGCGGATATTGCCGGCGGCGAGGAAGGCGCCGGCCTTGGCCAGGCCGTGGGCCACGATGTAGTAGGCCGCTCCCTGCCAGGCCTGGGCCGCAGCGGCGGGGACGGCTGCCAGCGGCAGCAGGAGGAGGGGATAGCCGAGCTGCGCCACGGTGGAGTAGGCGATCACCGGCTTGAGCCGCGATTGGCGCAGCGCCTGCAGGGAGCCGTAGAGCACGGACGCCGCCCCGAGGCCGCCGAGGAGCCACCCCACTGCGGGGCTGAGCAGCGCCGGGAAGGTCCATAGCCACAGCCGCAGCACCAGGTAGACGCCCGCCTGGACGACCAGCGCCGACAGCACCGCGCTCGCCGGCGCCGGGGCGTTGCTGTGGGCGGGCACGAGCCAGGTGTGCAGCGGGAAGATCGCCCCCTTCAGGAGCAGCCCGGCGGTGATGAGCGCCGCCGCCACTGCCGCGGGGCCGCCGGCGCCGACCAGCTCCCCTACCTGGCGCAGGTGCAGGGTGCCGGTGCCGCCGTAGAGCAGGGCGACGCCGAGCAGGTAGGCCAGCGAGGCGAGCAGCGCCAGCAGCAGGTAGCGCATGGCCGCGCCCAGGGAGGCCCGGTCACCGGTGATGGCTACCAGCGGCACCGCCGTGAGGGTGACCAGCTCCAGCATGATGTACAGGTTGAAGAGGTCGGCTGCCAGGAAGGTGCCGTTGAGGGCGGCCCACTGCACCAGCCATAGCGGCCAGAACCGCTCGGCCTCCTGGTGGTGGTGGCCGTCGTGCAGATAGGGCCCGGCGTAGGCGGTCACCGCCAGGCCTACCGCCGCGGTCATGGCGAGCATCAGCGCCGCCAGGCCGTCGGCGTAGAGCTCCACCCCGAGCGGCGGCATCCAGCCGCCCAGGTGGTAGGCCTGCGGGCCGTGGGCGGCGACGTGGCGCACGGCGTCGGCGACGGCCGCTACCGTGGCCAGGGCGCCGATGCCCGGCAGCCACGGCGCCCGGCGAGCGCCGAGCAGGAAGACCACCAGGGCCGTGAGCAGCGGGAGGAGGAAGGCCAGCGGCAGCGATAGCGCTCCGCCCGCCGCCACGGCGCTAGCCCTCGTCCTCGGGGAGGTGGCGGAGGCCGGTCTCGGCGTAGTAGCGCCGGGCCAGCACCAGGGCGAGCGCGGTGGCGCTGACGGCGACGACGATGCCGGTGAGGACCATGGCGTGGGGGACGGGATCGACGTAGCCGGGGTGGCGCCGGGCGAGGGCCACCAGCAGCAGGAAGACGGCGTTGCCGAGCAGGTTCAGCGCCAGGATGCGGCGTAGCAGGTGGCGCCGCACGATCAGGCCGTAGACGCCGATCCCCGCCAGGGCGCTGGCGGCCAGCGTATAGAGGCCCGCCTGGGTCACCGCCCCCTCCAGCGCAGCCCGGCGGAGCCGCTGAACAGCAGGGTCAGCGGCAGCGCGATGGCGAGGGTCAGGCCCGTCTCGATGAGCAGGATGAGCGTATAGGCCCATCCCTCGGGGTAGGCGAGCACCGCCGAGGCCATCCCCGCCCCGGCCAGGCCGATGGCGCTGAACAGCACGATCCCGCCCACCAGGGCGAGCCGCTCGGCGGGCGAGGTCTCGGCAACAGGCTGTAGCCGGCCCGTCAGGCGCAGGAGCACGCCGAGGGCGGCGAGCACCGCCCCGGCCTGGAAGGCGCCGCCGGGCTGGTGGCCCCCGGACCAGAGCAGGTAGCCGGCGACGAGGACCCCCATCGGCACGGTGACGCGGAGCAGGAGGGGCATGAGCACCGGCTCGCCCCCGGCAGGGTCCGGCCGGGGGCCCGGGCCGGCGCGCCCGAGCGGCTCCGCCACGACGCGGGCGCCGAGGAAGGCGGCGAAGAGCACCACCACCTCGGCAAGGGTGTCGACGGCGCGGAAGCTCAGCAGTACCGCGGTAATCGGGCTCTTGACGCCGCTCTCCCCGAGGCGAGCCAGGGCCTCGCGGCCGGCGCTGGCCGCCGGCGGCTCCAGCCCCAGGACAGCCCAGCCGATGGCGGCGACCAGGGCGCCGCTGAGCACCGCCGCCACCAGCGCCCACCGGCGCGGCAGGGCCGCCGGTTCCGCGTCTCCGGCCTCCCCGGCCGGCTGCAGGGCGCGGTAGGCCGCGAGCAGCAGCGCCCCGGTCAGGCCGGCGCCGATGGCCGCCTCGGCCAGGGCCAGATCGGGGGCCGCGAGGCGGGCCCAGACCACCGCCATGAGCAGGCCCAGGGCGATGAACAGCACCACGCTGCGGAACAGCGCCCGGCTGGCGACGACCTGCACGGCCAGGCCGAGCATGCCCCCGATGAGCAGCAGGTCGAAGGCCCGGTCGATCACGGCGGCGCCCTCCCCGTCCCGCCGCGCTCGCGCAGGGTGTAGCGGGCGATCAGGTGCGCCGAGACGGTGGCCGCCACCAGGGCGACTCCCCAGACAAGGGCCAGCTTGGCGGCCACCCAGGCCGAGTCGGCCTGCAGCGCCAGGCCGAGGGCCACGCAGCCGAGGCCGAGGTTATCGGCCTTGGTCAGGGCGTGGAGGCGGGCGAAGGTACCCGGGAAGCGCAGCAGCCCCACGGTCCCGGTAAAGAAGAAGGCCGCACCGAGGGCCAGCGCCCCGACGCTGAGCCACTCGGCGACGGTCATCGCTCCTCCTCACGCCGCGGCGTACGCGTGAAGGCCACGACGAGGACGGCGGCCAGGAGGACGACGAGCAGCGCCACGTCGCGCAGGGCGGGTAGCGCCGTGGCCTCGGCGAGGAGCAGGAGCACCGCCACGGTGGTCGTGCCGAAGAGCATGGCGGCGAGCATCCGGTCGGCGGCGCCGGGCCCGTGGTGGACGCGCCCCAGCCCGGCGAGGAGGTTGAGCAGGAGGAACAGGGCGATGGCGAGATCCAGCGTCTCCACGGCGTACACCTTCAGCGGCTCAGCAGTCGGCTCCTGCCACGGTACCGTAGACCCTCGCTACGCGGGCCTCCAGGGCCTGCAGCTCCGCGCCGGCCTGGGGGAGGATGGCGTGGACGATGAGGGTGTCGCCGTCCAGGTCGACGGCCAGGGCGCCGGGCATGAGGCTCACCGCAGCGATCAGCAGCACCCGCGGCTCGCCGCCGGGCAATCGCAGCGGGTGGTGCAGCCAGGCGGGCTGCAGGGGCATGCGCGGATGCAGGGCGCGGTAGCCGACGTCCAGGGCGCCGAGCAGGGAGCGGGCCAGGAAGAAGGCGGCCAGGCGCGCCGCCGCCAGCGGCCGACGGCCCCGGCGGCGGGGGGTGGCGAGGGCCACCGCAGCGGCCGCGGCGGCAGCGACGCTGGCGACGCCGAGCAGGCCGCCGGCCGCCCCCTCGGCGAGGATCAGCCACAGCAGCCCCGCGCCCACCACGGCGCGGGCGATGCGTCCGCTCCTGTCAGCGACGAGGCCCATAGCCTCTTCCTCCCGGCAAGCTCCGGGCGCTACTGCTCGGCGCCCAGCTGCTGGGCGCGCTCGGCGATCTCCGCCAGCTCCTGGCGGTCGCGCTCCCAGTCGCGGCTCGCGGCCGCCTCCGGGTAGCCCTGGGCGTGGTGGAGGACCAGCCGCGCCAGGGCGTCCAGGTGATCGGCGCGGTCGTTGAGCGCCGGGATGTAGGACAGGCGCTCGCCGCCGGCCGCCTCGAAGTACTCGCGGTTCTCGCCGCCGATCTCCTCCAGCGTCTCCAGGCAGTCGGCGGCGAAGCCCGGGCAGATGACGTCCAGGTAGCGGACGCCCTCCTCCCGGGCCAGATGGGCGACGGTCTCGTCGGTGTACGGCTTGAGCCACTCCTCGTTGCCGAAGCGGGACTGGAAGACCACATCCCAGCTCCCGTCGGCCAGCCCCAGGCGCTCGGCCACCAGCCGGGCCGTGCGGTGGCACTGGCAGTAGTAGGGGTCACCGTCGAGGACGTAGCGCTCGGGGACGCCGTGGAAGGAGAACAGCAGGCGCTCGCCCGGGCCCTGGCGCGCCCAGTGGTCGCGGATGGACTGCGCCAGGGCGTCGAGGTAGCCGGGGTCGTCGTGGTACTCGCCGATCATGCGGAACTCCGGCACCCAGCGCCAGTTCATCAGCTCCTGGGCCACGGCGTCGAAGGTGGAGCCGGTGGTGGAGGCGGAGTACTGCGGGTAGAGCGGCAGCACCAGGAGCCGGCGCGCGCCGGCCTCGCGTAGCCGGCGCAGGGCCGTGGCGATGGAGGGCTGCCCGTAGCGCATGCCCAGCTCCACCGTGAAGGGGCCTGCGGCGCCCGAGGCCTCGAGGCGCTCGCGGATGCCGGCGGCCTGGCGCTGGCCGATGCTCAGCAGCGGCGAGCCGTCCTCCTGCCAGATCTCGCTGTAGGCCGCCGCCGATTTCTTGGGCCGGGTGCGCAGCACGATGCCGTAGAGGATGGGCCACCAGCGCCACTTGGGGATCTCGATGACGCGCGGGTCCGACAGGAACTCGTGGAGATAGCGCCGCAGGGCGCCCTCGGTGGGGGCCTCCGGGGTGCCGAGGTTGGCTACCAGGATGCCCAGCGACGGCATCTCGTGGTGCTGGAAGGCGCTCTTGGCGGAGTAGAGTTTCATAGGGCTCGGAGCATAGCAGGATAGAGGCGGCGTTGAGGAGTTCTGGGGCCACAGGCCACCGGGGTGGCGGGCGCAGGCTGACCAACCGGCGGCTCGAGGCGTAGACTACGGCGGACACGCACGGCAACCGACAAGAAGAGCCTCCATGAGTGACAGAAAGCGCGTACTGTTCCTGTCCACGGGTAACGCCTGCCGCTCGCAGATGGCCGAGGGCTTCGCCGAGACCCTTGCGGCGCACCTGATCGAGGGGCGCTCGGCGGGCGTCGAGCCGGCCGCCGAGGTCGACGCGCGGGCGGTCAAGGTCATGAACGAGGACTGGACGGACATCTCCGAGCGGACGCCGAAGGCGGTCACCGATGACATGCTCGCGGACGTGGACCTGGTGATCACCCTATCCGACGAGGCCCGCGAGCGCTGCCCGGCCCTGCCCGAGGGCGCGGAGCACCGCCACTGGGCCATCGACGATCCGCACACGGCCAGCGGCGACGAGCAGCGGATCATGAACACCTACCGCGGTATCCAGGATGAGGTGAAGGAGAACATCCTGTTCCTCATCAACGAGGTCCGCGGCGGCAACGAGGAGTTCCAGATCTAGCGCGCCGCTAGCCGCTGCGCAGGCGGCTGAGCGCCTCCTGCGCCCGCTCGCCGTAGGCGCTCTCGGACTCGGCGGCCCGTCTGTAGTGCCGCAGCGCCGAGGCGCGCTCGCCGTCTGCCTCCGCCAGCTGCCCCAAGGTGAAGTGGGCGGGCGCGGTGGGCAACAGCTCGTTGGCCCGCCGCAGGTCAGACCGGGCGCGGTCGTCGCGGCCGAGCTCCTTGCGTAGCAGGCCGCGATCGAGGTGGAAGGCGAAGGTGCGGTCATTGCGCGCGATGGCCCGATCCAGGGCCTCGACGGCGGCCTCCGGCTCGCCCATCCGGGCCAGGGCCTGGCCCTTCAGGGCGTGGAAGGCGGCCTCCTCGGGATAGGCGTCGATGGCCTGCTCGGCCAGGCTCAGGGCCTGCTCGGGGTTGCCCGCCTGCAGCGCCTCCCGCCCCGCCTCGTGGTCGGCGTAGGCCTCGCTGTTCTCGCGCAGCGGCGCCGTCCGCCGCGCGTAGCGCTCGGCGCCCAGGGTCCACGCGCTCGCGTCCATCTCGGCGCGCAGCCTCCGGGCGAGCTCCCGGTTGGCCTCGACCCGCGCCTGGGAGGGCGGGTGGCTGGCGAAGAGCCCCTCGAGCCAGTTGCTGCTGTTGTCGCCGGCGAGGCGGACGAACTTCTCCTGCAGGGTGACCGCTGCCTGCGGGTCGTAGCCGGCCTCGGCCATGTAGCGGGTGCCGTAGCGGTCCGACTCCAGCTCCGCCTCCCGGGAGTAGCGCTTGTTGATCAGGTTCAGCCCGATCCCGGTGCCGGCGACGAGGAGCCCGGCGAGCTCGCTGTCGCTGGCGGCCACGCCGACGGCAGCGACGCCGGCCTGCATGAGCATGCCGCGCTCGAGGCGCTGCGCGCTGTGGCGGGCGGCGGCGTGGACGATCTCGTGGCCGATGACGGCGGCGAGCTCCGCCTCGTTGTCCATCTCCACGAGCAGGCCGCGGTTGATGGCGATCTTGCCGCCGGGCAGCGCCCAGGCGTTGGGCGTGCCGTCGTTGAGGACGGTGAACTCGTAGGGTAGATCGGGCCGGTCGCTCTCCGCGGCGACACGCTGCCCCACCTCGGCGACGTACTCGCTGAGCGCGGGCTCGGCGTTGTAGGGCCCGCCCATGGCCTGGAGCGTGGGCTGGTACTGCCGCTCGCCGAGGGCGATCTCCTCGTCCTCGGAGACCAGGCGGAGCTCCCGGTCACCGGTGACCGGGTTGGTGGCGCAGCCGGCCGCCACCAGCGCCGCCAGCGCCACCCCGGCCAGGCTCCGTGCTGCACGAGCGTACATACGCTGCTACCTCCTCGTTCGTCCCGACTATAGCGCGCCTTCGGCGGCGGCCTCGTGGAGCTGCTCGCCGGTGAGCAGGAAGACCCCGAAGCCGCCCCGCTCCAGGGCCAGCCAGGTCAGCGGCAGGTGGCCGAAGGCCTCGGCGACGGCGTCCTCGGCGTCGCCCACCTCCACCACCAGGATGCCGTCCTCGGCGAGGTGCTCGCCGGCGCCGCGCAGGATGCGCCGCACCACCGCCAGGCCGTCGTCGCCGGCGGCCAGGGCGTGGCGCGGCTCGTGGCGGTACTCCGGCGGCAGCTCGGCCATGGCGTGGGCGTCCACGTAGGGGGGGTTGGTAACGATGAGCTGGTAGCGCCGCGGCGGCAGGCCCTCGTAGACATCGGCGTTACGCAGGGCGACGCGATCCTCGAGGTCGTGGCGGTGGACGTTGACGGCGGCCACCTCCAGGGCGTCGGCATCGGTGTCCGTGGCGTCGACGGCGGCGGCGGGGAAGGCGTAGGCGCAGGCGACGGCGATACACCCCGAGCCGGTGCCGATCTCCAGCACCGCCTCGACGCTGTCCGGGTCGAGCCAGGGCTGGAAGCCGCGCTCGATGAGCTCCGCCAGCGGCGAGCGCGGCACCAGCACGCGCTGGTCGACGTAGAACGGCAGGCCCGCGAAGTAGGTCTCGTGGGTGATGTAGGGCAAGGGCAGGCGCTCCTCGATGCGCCGCCGGACCCGGGCCATGACCGCGTCGCGCTCTGCTCGGGTGAGCCGTGCGCCCCAGTAGAGATCCGGCAGGTCCGCCGGCAGGTGGAGCGCGTGCAGGGCCAGCGCGGCGGCCTCGTCGATGGCGTTGTCCGTGCCGTGGCCGAAGACCAGGCCGGCCTCGTTGAAGCGGCTGGCGGCGTAGCGGACGATGTCGCGCAGGGTGTCGATCCCCTCCGGGGCGTGGTCGATGGGCTCCACGGTTGCCTCCCTCAGCGTTGCGGCTTCAGTTATGATAGCCGATCAAGGTGCCACTGCCCTGGCGGCCCGTGCATCCAGCCGCCGGACGGCGCTCGTCGAACGCCATTGGAGGATACGCGCCCCATGCCGGCAAACCACCCGGATGAGGAGCCAGCCGCGCCGAGGCCCGTCATGGGCGCCCTGCTCGCCGTCGCCTCGGTCCTGGCGGCGGTCGTCGGGGTCTGGCTGGCGGCCACCGGCCTGCAGCCGGAGCCCAGCACCCCGGATATCCGGGGCACCTACCTGGAGGACGGCCGCCCCATCGCCGACTTCCAGCTGGTGGACCAGAACGGCGAGCCCTTCACCGCCGTGGGGCTGAACGACCACTGGACGGTGCTGACCTTCGGCTACACCCGCTCCGAGGCGGCCACGCCGAACACCCTGGGGCTGCTCCACAGCGCCCGCGAGCTGCTGACCCGCGTGCACCTGGCGCAGCGGCTGGAGATCGCCCTGATCACCGTCGATCCGGGCCACGACGATCCCCGGGAGCTGTCCCGCTTCCTGGCCGACTACCCGGCGGCCTTCCACGGCCTGACCGGCGAGCCGGCGCGCATCCGCGAGCTGGCCGCCAGCGTCGGCGTCCGCTACAGCGAGCGCGCCGGCGAGCCGGGCAGCTACACCATCCAGCCGCGGCAGGCGCTGCTGGTGGTGAATCCGGACGGCGAGCTGACGGCCCTGCTCATGCCGCCCCTCCATCCGGAGCTCATCGCCCAGGACCTGCACACCCTGATGCAGCACCACCGCGGCAGCCTCGTCGACTACCTCCTGCAGCGATGAGCGCACCGCCCGAGCCCCGCACCGAGCCGGCCGCCGGGCCGGCCGACCGGCTACGCGGCGCCGGCCACCGCCTGCTGCCCACCCGGCTGCTGTCGGCGCTGACCCGGCGCCTCGCCCGGATCCGGCGCCCGGCCCTCAAGGACCGCCTCAACCGCCTCCTCGTCCGGCGCCACGGCCTCGACCTCGGCGAGGCCATGGCCGCCGCGCCCGAGGCGTACCCGAGCCTCAACGCCCTGTTCACCCGCGCCCTGCGCCCCGGCGCCCGGCCGCTGCCCGAGGACCCGCGGGCGCTGGCCTGCCCCTGCGACGGCACCGTCAGCGCCGCCGGGCACCTGGACGGCGAGCAGCTCCTGCAGGCCAAGGGGCTCCCCTACACGGTCGCCGAGCTCCTCGGCGGCCTCGATCCGGCCCCCTTCCGCGACGGCGCCTTCGTCACCCTCTACCTGTCACCGCGCGACTACCACCGCTTCCACGCCCCGCTCGACGCCCGGTTGATGGCCGAGCGCCACGTCCCCGGCCGCCTGCTCACCGTCGCCCCCGCGGCCGTGCGCAGCATCCCCGGGCTCTTCGTCCGCAACGAGCGCCACGTCACCTGCTGGCAGACCGCCGCCGGGCCCCTCGCCTACATCCCCGTCGGCGCCGTGAACGTCGGCAGCATCGAGACCGCCTGGGGTGGCGAGGTGGGCGACCCGCCCGGCCGCCGGCGCGACTACCCCGGCGGGCAGGGCCCCCGCTTCCAGCGCGGCGACGAGCTCGGCCGCTTCAACCTCGGCTCCACGATCATCCTGATCCTGCCCGCCGGGACCGTGGCCTGGGCGGACGACCTCGAGCCGGGCCGTCGGGTACGGATGGGGGAGGCCATCGGCAGGCTGGCGGGCTGCCCTGCCCCCGGCGAGGCCGGGGATCGCGCCCTCGGCGACCGGGGCGCGGCGCCCCCGCCTGCCCACGGCCGGGAGGCGGCTCAGCTCGCCTCGAGCAGCACTTCCTCCGCCTCGTCCTCCGAGGTGGGCGCGCCCGAGACCCCGTTGCGATAGCGCACCAGCTTCCAGTAGCCGAAGAAGTGCGCCGGGTAGACGCCGAGGCACTCGAAGCCGGGGCGCTGCGGGAGGTCATCCAGCTCCATGTCCGGGCGGAAGCCGAGGAGCCTGGACAGCGGCCGGATCGCCTTCTCGAGGCCGCGGATCAGCGGCTGCTGCGAGGCGAAGTGGTTGATGATGAGGATCTCCCCGCCCGGCTTGCAGACCCGGCGGCACTCGTCGACGAAGCGCTCCGGGTCCGGCACCACCGAGGCGACGTACATCGCCACCACGACATCGAAGGCGTCGTCCGGGAAATCGAGGGCCTCGGCGTCCATCTCGTAGAGCCCCTCGACGTTGGTCAGCCCGTGCTCCTCAACCCGCTTGCGGGCGATCTCGAGCATATCGGGGCTGATGTCGACGCCGACGATGGTGGTGTCGCGCCGATGCTCGGGCAGGGAGATGCCCGTGCCGACGCCGACCTCCAGGATCCGGCGGTCCGGCTCGGCGTTGAGGAACTGCATGGTGTACTTGCGGCCGGGCGCGAAGACCCGGCCGAAGGAGCTGTCGTAGTAGCGGGCGTAGCGCCGGTAGGCGCTGCGGATGGATGACAGGTCCATACTGCGGGAACCTCCTGTTCGGGCTGGTCGGCTCGACCCGCGGGCCGCCGAGGGCCTCAGGGCAGCAGGTGCGCGACGGCGTCGCGCTCCCCGGCGAGCTCGCGGGCGGTCTCGTCCATGCGCTCACGGCTGAAGGCGTCGACCGCCAGGTCCGGCACGATCCGATAGTCGCCGCCGCTGCAGGTGACGGGGAAGGAGTAGATTAGGCCCGCCTCGATCCCGTAGCTGCCGTCGGAGGGCACCGCCATGCTCGTCCACTCGCCCTCGCCGGTGCCCAGGGCCCAGAGGCGCATGTGGTCGATGGCGGCGCTCGCCGCGGAGGCGGCACTGGAGGCGCCGCGGGCCTTGATGATGGCCGCGCCCCGCTGCTGCACGGTGGGGATGAAGGTATCCCGCACCCAGGCGTGGTCGACCTGCTCCGCCGCCGGCTTGCCGTGGACGGTGCAGTGGCTGATGTCCGGATACTGGGTTGCGGAGTGGTTGCCCCAGACCGCGAGCCCCTGGATGTCGTTGGTGTGGCAGCCGAGCTTGCCGGCCAGCTGCGCCAGGGCCCGGTTGTGGTCGAGCCGCGTCATGGCGGTGAAATGGCGCGGATCGAGGTCGGGGGCGTTGCGCTGGGTGATCAGGGCGTTGGTATTGGCCGGGTTGCCTACGGCGAGGACCTTGACCTGGCGGCTGGCGACGGCGTTCAGCGCCTCCCCCTGAGCGGAGAAGATGGCGGCGTTGGCCTCGAGGAGGTCCTTGCGCTCCATGCCCGGGCCGCGGGGCTTGGCGCCGACGAGCAGGACGTAGTCGGCGTCCCGGAAGGCCTCCTCGGCCTGGTCGGAGGCGGTGATCCCGGCGACCAGCGGGAAGGCGCAATCCTCGAGCTCCATGACGGTACCCTGCAGCGCCTCCTGCGCCTGGGGGATCTCGAGCAGCTGCAGGATCACCGGCTGATCCTTGCCGAGCATATCGCCGGCAGCGATACGGAACAGCAGGCTGTAGCCGATCTGTCCGGCGGCCCCGGTGACGGCGACGCGGACGGGTGCTTTCATGGCTCTCTCCTCGTCTGGTGTCGGTGCCCCTCGGCAGTGGCGGGCGCGTCTCTAAAGGCGGGCATTATAGCAGAGCGCTGGCGGGGCTAGCGGCGGGCATACCGTCGCCGGGGGCGGCTCCCCGGGAGCCGCGCTCGGGCCCGGCCGACCGCAGCGCGGCCCCGGGCGGCGTCAAGCGCCGCTCCAGTGGAGCGCCGCGCCGGGGCCGACGGCGAGGGCCTCGGCGGCGGAGCCGGCGTTGACCGCCACCTCCACCAGGCCCATGGCGTTGGCGTACCAGCAGGCCTCGCCGGGCGCGACGTCGGCGAACTTCGCCACCCCCGGCAGGCGGCAGCCGGCCATGGCCAGCGACGCCCCCGGGGCCACGGTGGCCGCGCGGCGGCCGGTGATCAGGTTGCCGAAGCCGTCCTGGTAGATCACGGCGTCCCAGTCGGCCGGCCAGTCCTGGCCCTGCCAATGGGCCACGGCGGTGGCGCCCGCCGGCACCGTGCCGTGGCTGGCCGCTACCGCGGCGACGTCGGCGAAGACGTCGCGGCCGTGGAAGGTGGCCGGGGTGTCGGCGGCCGGCGGCGGGAGGCGGTAGGCCTGGACGCGCTCCGCGCGCCCGGCCGCAACCGCGAGCAGGCCGTTGTCGGGGCCCACCAGCCAGCGCCCGTCGACCTGCATCGCCAGGGCGTGGCGGTCCGTGCCGACTCCCGGGTCGACGACGGCCAGGACCGCCGCGTGCGCGGGCAGATGGGGGAGGATGGCGGCCAGGAGGTAGGCGGCACGGTCCGGCCGGAAGGCCGGTGCGTCGTGCATCAGGTCGATGGCCTGCGGCGGCGGGGCCGTGGCCTGCAGGATGCGGCCGTGGAGCTGGCCGACGTAGGGGCCCTGCAGGGTGTAGTCCGTCAGCAGGAAGACGGCGCCGGAGCGGTCGGCTGCTCCCCCTCCGGCGCTCATGCCGTCAGGCCTCCGCGGTCTCCTCGGCGCCGCGCCGCGCCGCGATGGCCTCCTCACGGTCCACCAGCTGCACGATGGCCATGGGGGCGCCGTCCCCCTTGCGGTAGCCGCAGCGCATGATGCGCATGTAGCCGCCGGGGCGCTCCTTGAAGTGCGGCCCGAGCTCCTCGAAGAGCTTGGTGGTCATCTCCTTGTCGCGCAGGCGCGCGAAGGCGAGGCGCCGGTTGGCCGTGCTGTCCTCCTTGGCGAGGGTGATCAGCGGCTCCGCGACGCGGCGCAGCTCCTTGGCCTTGGGCACCGTCGTGCGGATCTCCTCCTCGCGGAAGAGCGCAGCGGCGAGGTTCTTGAGCATCGCCTTGCGGTGCTCGTTGTCCCGGTTGAGGTGACGTCCTGCTTTACGATGGCGCATGGCGTTGTTCCTTTGAGACGGTTTAGCCGGCGATACGGGCGCGGTCGCCGAGGGACGGCGGCGGCCAGTTGTCCAGCTGCATCCCCAGCTCCAGACCGTGCTCGGCGAGCGTCTCCTTGATCTCGTTGAGCGACTTCTTGCCGAGGTTCGGCGTCTTGAGCAGCTCCACCTCGGTGCGCTGGACGAGATCGCCGACGTAGTGGATGCTCTCCGCCTTGAGGCAGTTGGCCGAGCGCACCGTGAGCTCGAGATCGTCGATGGGGCGCAGCAGCACCGGATCGATCTCCGGCTCCTCCTGGTCCTCGCCGGCATCCAGCATGCCGCCCTCGAGGTCCACGAACACGGACAGCTGATCGCGCAGCAGCCCGGCGGCGAACTTCACCGCCTCCTCCGGGGTGACGACGCCGTCGGTCTCGATGTCCAGGACGAGCTTGTCCAGGTCGGTGCGCTGCTCGACACGGGCGCTCTCGACGGCGTAGGAGACGCGGCGCACCGGGCTGAAGCTCGCGTCCAGCGCCAGGTGCCCGATGGTGCGGTTGTCCTCCTCCTCGCGGGCGGTCACCGGCACGTAGCCCCGGCCGCGCTCGACCTTGAGCGACGCCTGGAAGGGCTGCTCGTGGGTGATCGTCGCGATGTGCAGGTCCGGGTTCTGGATCTCGACGTTGTGGTCCGTCTCGATATCGGCGGCCGTGACCGCCCCCGGCCCCTGCTTGTGCAGGGTCAGGGTCACCGAGTCCCGCTCGTGGAGCCGGACGGCGAGCTCCTTGAGGTTGAGCAGGATGTCCACGGTGTCCTCGTGGATGCCCTCGACCGCCGTGTACTCGTGCTGCACGCCATCGATCTCGACCTCGGTGACCGCGGTCCCGGGCATGGAGGAGAGCAGCAGCCGCCGCAGGGCGTTGCCCAGCGTGTGGCCGAAGCCCCGCTCCAGCGGCTCCAGCACGACCTTGGCGCGGTTGTCCGAGACCGGCTCGATGTCCACCGAGCGCGGCTTCAGAAAGTCCTTCAGGTACCCCTTCATGGACGACACCTTGCAGTTGGGGTTGTTACTTGGAGTACAGCTCGACGATCAGCGACTCGTTGATCTCCTGGGACAGGTCCGCGCGATCCGGGGCCTGCTTGTAGACGCCCTCCATCTTGTTGGCGTCGACCTCGACCCACGGGACCCAGCCGCTCTGCTGGGTCAGCTCCAGGGCGGCCTGGACGCGCAGCTGCTTCTGCGCCTTCTCCTTGACGGAGACCGTGTCGCCGGGCTGGACCTGATAGGACGGGATGTTCACCACCCGGCCGTTGACCAGGATCCCGCGGTGGCTCACCAGCTGGCGCGCCTCGGCGCGGGTGCTACCGAACCCCATGCGGTAGACCACGTTGTCCAGGCGGCTCTCGAGCAGCTGCAGCAGCACCGTGCCGGTCGCCTCCTTGCGGCTGGCAGCAGCCTTGTAGTAGTTGCGGAACTGCCGCTCCATGATGCCGTACATGCGGCGGACCTTCTGCTTCTCGCGCAGCTGCAGGCCGTAGTCGGATTGCCGGCCGCCGCGGCGCTGCCCGTGCTGCCCCGGGGGCTGCTCGAGCTTGCACTTGGTATCCACCGACCGGACCCCGCTCTTGAGGAACAGGTCGGTCTTCTCGCGGCGCATCAGCTTGCACTTGGGACCGATATACTTCGCCATGGCGAGCGCTTCCTCCTCAGACCCGCCGCTTCTTAGGCGGCCGGCAACCGTTGTGCGGGATGGGCGAGACGTCGGCGATGTTCGTGATGCGGTAGCCGACGGCGTTCAGCGCGCGCACGGCGGACTCGCGCCCGGGCCCCGGGCCCTTGACGCGGACCTCGAGGTTCTTCAGGCCGTAGTCCTGCGCGGATCGCCCGGCCGACTCGGAGGCCACCTGGGCGGCGAAGGGCGTACTCTTGCGCGAGCCCTTGAAGCCACTGCCGCCGGCGCTCGCCCAGGAAAGCGCATTGCCTTGCCGGTCCGTGATGGTGATCAGCGTATTGTTGAACGTCGCGTTGATGTGCGCGACGCCGTCGCTGACTGTGCGCTTGACTTTCTTCTTGCCGCTGCCGCGGCTGGATGCCTTCGCCATAGGTCTCTGTTCCCGTGTCCACTCTGAACGCGGCGCCGATCCGGGCCACGCGTTGTCTGTTGCCTGCCCCGTTTAGCGGCTGGCGGGACCGCGGCGCGGCCCTTTGCGGGTCCGAGCGTTGGTCTGCGTCTGCTGGCCCTGCACCGGCAGCCCGCGGCGGTGCCGCATGCCGCGGTAGCAGCCGAGGTCCATCAGCCGCTTGATATCCATCGCCACCGAACGGCGCAGGTCACCCTCAATGACGTAGTTGCCGACCTCTTGGCGCAGCGCCTCGACCTCGCTGTCGTCGAGGTCGCGGACCCGCCGGTGCCGGGCCACGCCGGCCGCGTCACAGATGCTCAGCGCGCGCGTCTGGCCGACGCCGTAGATCGAGGTCAGCGCGACCCACGCCTGCTTGTTCGTCGGTAAGTTGATGCCTGCGATTCGGGCCATGGGGCCTACTCTCCCGTGATTCGCGCTTGTGGTGCCGTGTCCGATCCTGGCGGGCCGTATCCCCGCCGGATTCAGCCCTGGCGCTGCTTGTGGCGCGGCTCCGAGCAGATCACCCGTACGGTCCCGCGCCGCTTCACGATCTTGCAGTTCCGGCAAATCCGCTTGACCGATGCACTGACTTTCATCTCGCCTCTCTCCAGAGTCTCAGGGGCGACCGCCATTGCGGGTAGCGCCAAAGGCGCGCAAGGATACCAGTCCTCGGCGCCCCGACGCTACCCTGCGGCCACCTTTGCACTGACCGATTCAGCGCAGCATGCCCCCGCCGGGCCGGCTATGGCCCTTGAGGTTGGCCTTCTTCATCAGCGGCTCGTACTGATGGGAGACCAGGTGCGACTGCAGCTGCGCCATGAAATCCATGACCACGATGACACTGATCAGCAGCGATGTGCCGCCGAAGTAGAACGGCACGTCCCAGTACAGGATCAGGAACTCCGGCATCAGGCAGACCGCCGTGATGTAGAGCGCACCCACGAAGGTCAGCCGGCTCTGGACCTGATCGATGTAGCGGGATGTCTGCTCGCCCGGCCGGATGCCCGGGATGAAGGCCCCCGACTTCTTCAGGTTGTCGGCGGTCTCGCGCGAGTTGAACACGAGCGCCGTGTAGAAGAAGCAGAAGAAGATGATCGCCGCGGCGTAGAGCGCCACGTAGACCGGCTGGCCGGGAGAGAGCATCGAGGCGATCCGGCTCATAAAGCCCAGCCCCTCGGTACCGCCGAACCACTGCCCGGCCGTGGCCGGGAAGAGGATGATGCTGGAGGCGAAGATCGGCGGGATGACGCCGGCCATGTTCAGCTTCAGCGGCAGGTGGCTCTGCTGAGCGGCGTACATCTTGCGCCCCTGCTGGCGCTTGGCGTACTGGACGGTGATGCGCCGCTGGCCACGCTCGACGAAGACGATAAAGGCCGTCACCGCCACGGCCATGATCAGCAGCAGCAGGATGGTCGCCGTGCCGATCTCGCCGGTGCGCTGCAGCTCCAGGGTCCCGCCGAGGGCGCTGGGCAGGCCGGCGACGATGCCGGCGAAGATGAGGATGGAGATACCGTTGCCGATGCCGCGCTCGGTGATCTGCTCGCCGAGCCACATCAGGAAGATCACGCCAGTGGCGAGGGTGACCGTCGAGATGAAGATGAACGCCGGCCCCGGCATGCCGGCCACGCCCTGGTTCTGCAGGGCCACGCTGATACCGATGCCCTGGAAGGTGGCCAGCGCCACGGTACCGTAGCGCGTGTACTGCGTGATCTTGTGCCGGCCGGCCTCGCCCTCCTTCTTCAGCCGCTCCAGGCTCGGGATGACCGCCGTGAGCAGCTGCATGATGATAGAGGCCGAGATGTAGGGCATGACCCCGAGGGCGAAGATGGAGAGCCGCTCCAGCGCGCCCCCGGAGAACATGTTGAACATCTCCAGGATGGTGCCGCGCTGCTGCTGGACCATCTGCTCGAGCGCCGCCGGATCGATCCCCGGGATCGTGATGTGCGTCCCGACCCGGTAGATGACCAGCGCGAGCAGCACGAACAGCAGACGTTGGCGCACCTCGGTGAAGCGGCCTACGCCACCGAGGGCCCCTGCGGCACCACCTGCGCGTCCCAACTCAGTCCTCCTCGGCGACTTGGCCGCCGACCGCCTCGATGGCCTCCCGGGCGCCCTTGGTCACCTTGACCCCGCGCACGGTGACGGCGCGGTCGATACGCCCCGAGGCGATGACCTTCACGCGCGCCATGTTCTTGCGCACCACGCCCGCATCGCGCAGCGTCTGGAGATCGACCGTGTCACCGGCGACCTTGGCGATCTCGTGGAGGCGGACCTCGGTGGTGCGCAGGTCTTTCCGGGAGCGGAAGCCGAACTTCGGGATGCGCCGCTGGAGCGGCATCTGGCCGCCCTCAAAGCCCACCTTGTGGTAACCGCCGGAGCGGCTGCGCTGGCCGTTGTGGCCGCGTGCACAGGTCTTGCCTAGGCCGCTGCCCTCGCCGCGGCCGACGCGCTTGGCATCCGGCTGGCTCCCCGGGGCTGGCGACAGGTTATTGAGCCGCATTACGCCTCCTGAACTTCCAGCATATGGGCCACCTTCCGGATCATGCCGCGATTCTCCGGGGTGTCTTCCACGGTAACCGTCTGGTGCATACGGCGCAGGCCGAGCCCGGCGACGCACTGCCGGTGCTTGTAGACCCGCCCGTTGGTGCTGCGCCGCAGCGTGACCTGGAGTCGCTTTCCGTTAGCCATAATCAGCCCGTAATCTCCTCGACCGACTTACCCCGCCGAGCAGCCACCGCCTCGGGGGAGTCCATGGAGGCGAGCCCGTTGACCGTGGCCCGCACCACGTTGATCGGGTTGCGGGAGCCCACGGACTTGGCGAGCACGTCCTGGATCCCGACTACCTCGAAGGCCGCGCGCATGGCGCCGCCGGCGATGATGCCGGTACCCGGGGAGGCGGGCTTCATGAAGACCTTGCTGGCGCCGTGGTAGTGCGTAATCGGATAGCGCAGCGTGGCGCCGTCGAGCGGCACGGTTTGCATCTCGCTGCGGGCACGCTCCATGGCCTTCTGGATCGCCGACGGGACCTCGCGGGCCTTGCCGTAGCCAAAGCCGACCCGGCCTTCACCGTCGCCGACCACGGTCAGCGCCGTGAAGCCGAACTGCCGGCCGCCCTGGACGACCTTCGCCACCCGGTTGATGGTAATGAGCTTCTCGCGAAGGTTGTCCGCGCTGGTTTGCTCACCGTTCGCCATAGTCTTCGCCCCTAGCTAGAACTTCAGTCCGGCTTCGCGCGCGGCCTCGGCCAGCGCCCGCACCCGGCCGTGGTACTGAAAGCCCGCGCGGTCGAAGGCCACTTCCTCGATGCCGGCCTCCTTGGCGCGCTCGGCGATCAGCCGGCCCACCTCCTGCGCGGCGTCCACGTTCCCGGTGCCCCCGTCGCGCCGGCGCAGCGACGGCTCCACCGTCGAGGCGGCCGCCAGGGTCTGGGCGCCATCCGGTTGCTGCACCTGCGCGTAGATGTGGCGCGGGGTGCGGTGGACCGAGAGCCGGTAGGCACCGGCCTCGCGGATGCGCCCGCGAGTCTTGCGCGCGCGCCGCATGCGTGCTGTCTTCTTGTCCATCTTCGTCCCCACCGCCTACTTCTTCTTGGCTTCCTTGAGGGCCACCCGCTCGTCGGCGTAGCGCACGCCCTTGCCCTTGTACGGCTCCGGCGGGCGGAATCCACGGATCTGGGCGGCCACCTGGCCGACCTGCTGCTTGTCGGCGCCCCTGACCACCACCTCGGTCTGGGAGGGACACTCGACGCTAACCCCCTCCGGGATCGTGTAGCGCACCGGGTGGGAGAAGCCGAGCACCAGGTGGAGCGTGCTGCCCTCGACCTGCGCCCGGTAGCCGACGCCGCGGAGCTCGAGCCGGCGCTCGAAGCCCTCGCTGACACCAACCACCATGTTGTTCACGACAGAGCGGGTGGTGCCGGTCGTGGCCACGGCGCGAGTACTGCGCTGCCGGGGCTGGAAGGTCAGCGTGCCGGACTCCGCGTCCTGGCTCGGCTCGACCAGCTGGTGGCACCGCCAAGCCATCTCGCCCTTCGGGCCTTTTACCCAAATGTCGTTGCCCTGGAGCGCCACCTCCACGCTGGAGGGGATCTCCACGGGCGCCTTTGCGACTCTTGACATGATTGCCCGTCCTGTCTAGAAGACCCAGCAGAGAACCTCGCCGCCGTGCCCCTGGGTCCGGGCCGTGCGGTCGCTCATCACGCCCTTGGACGTGGAGATTACGGCCGTGCCCAGCCCGTTGCGCACGCTCGGCAGCTCATCTCGCCCACGGTAGACCCGCAACCCCGGGCGGCTGTAGCGCTGGATTTCCCGGATCGCCGCCTGACCCTGGTGGTAGCGGAGGGTGATCTCCAGGACTGGCTTCTTCTCTTCACCGACCACACGGTAGTCGTCGATGTAGCCCTCCTCGAGGAGGACCGCGGCGATACCCTGCTTGAGCTTGGACGACGGCATACGCACGTCCGCCTTCTCGGCGTGGTGCGCGTTCCGTACCCGGGTCAGCATGTCGGCAATGGGATCGGT